>JBIIZN010000009.1:0-23034 GCA_044346275.1 Sediminibacterium sp. | reverse complement strand
CTACAAATGCAACAATATCAGGAACCATAACAGCAGTACCTATTTATACCAATGCGGGTTTAAGTTGTACGGGCTCTGCAACCTCATTTACGATTGCAGTAAATCCAATACCTACTGTTAATGCGGTGGTGAGTCAAGAGCTTTGTACCGGGTCTTCTACAACTGCCGTTGCGTTTAGTGGATTTGTGCCAAACACAAATTACAATTGGACAAATTCCAATACCACTATTGGGCTAGGGGCAAGTGGTGTAGGAAATATCCCTTCATTTACAACCATCAATACGGGTACATTACCGCAGGTTGCTACGATATCTGTTATGCCAACTTATTCAAATTTGGGTGTAACATGTATTGGAGTTACAGGACAATTTATTTATACTGTTAATGCTGTTCCATCCATTGCAAATATTACGGAAACAATTTGTAGCGAAACAAGATTTACAACGATTCCAGTAGATGGCGGCGTTAATACAAATATTGTTCCTCCAAACACAAGATACACCTGGACGGTTGCTGCTAATCCAAATGTAAGTGGACAACAAAATCAGCTTATTCCTCAAGTATCTATATCTCAGGTGCTTACCAACTTAACGAGCGTTGTTCAAACAGTTGTTTATACGGTTACTCCAATTTCTGGTTCAAGTGGAGCATGTTTTGGTCGTCCATTTACAGTAACAGTTACCATCAATCCAAAAGTAACGGTGCCCAATCAGGTGGTTTCTATTTGTAGTGAAGGTTCATTTAGTTTAACACCTGCAACTTTTACTGGCACAACTATTATACCTGCCGGTTCAACATTTAGTTGGCCGCTTCCAAATTTATCTGGAACGATTACAGGTTCGGCAGCAGGGACCAATCAAAACTTTGTTTTTGGCACCCTAACCAATCCAACCAACACGGAGCAAACGGCTGTTTACACCATCACACCTTTATCGGGTAATTGTACTGGAAATATTTTTACTATTAGTGTAGAAGTAAAACCCAAGCCGCGTTTAAGCTCTATCATAACGGTTCCTGCTATTTGTACCAATAGTGTGTTCAATTATGAAGCGCAAAGTACGGTCGTTAATACTTCATTTAGTTGGAGTAGAGCTACTATTGCTGGCATTCAAAATCCTGCTAATAGTAGTAATGGAAATACAATTAAAGAAATACTAATTAACACAACTGCTGCTCCTATTGTAGTTCCGTATACATTTACGTTAACTGCAAGAGGTTGTGTTGTAACAGAAACTATTACCGTAACCATATTACCTACAGTGCAGGCGCAATTTGCTTCAAATAATAATCTAATAAATTGCGCGCCGTTTGTTTATAATACGTACAGTACGCCATCCGATTTTGCTTCTGTAAGGTGGTATTATACCGATAACAACAACGTGATTATTGGTAATAGAGCCGGTTACAACAGTAGCTTTACTTTTGTACAACCGGGAAGCTACAAAGTGGCAATGATTGCTTATCATCCAAATGGATGTCCAGATACTTTACAAAAACCTGTGACCGTTACAACTTCTGCAATCGTTGATTTTTCACCTATCGACTCTATGTATTGCGGGCCTTCAAAATCTGTTACATTTACAAATAGTACAACCTATGCAGGTCAGGGCGCTGTAACTTATAAGTGGCTTATTGATGGAGTTGTCGTATCTACAAACGAAACAGGGTATACCCATAATTTTACAACACCGGCTTCTCAAGTAGGTATCAAAAAGTATACAGTTACACTAGAGGCAACCACATTAATTTCTGGATGCATTAGTTCGCTGACAAAAAATATTTATATTTTACCAACGCCAAAATCTTTATTTACCGCTTCGCCTTCGAGTGGCTGTATTCCTTTAAACATCAGCTTTACAAATACAAGTTTATATGCCGATACTTTTAAATGGTACGTAAATGATAGTTTATTTAGCACAAGTCAAGTTCCAAATATATTTGTAGCTAATAAGTCAGGGCAAGCGTATACATTTAAATTGGTTGCTATTACTAATTCTGGTTGTGCTTCCGATTCTTTAATTCAAGTTGTAAATACACTTGCAAATCCTGTTGCTAATTTTGACACAACAGGTATTTCAAAGATTTGTAAATCTGCAGCGGTAACGATCAATAATCAATCATTTATTGGTTCAATAAATAATACAGCTGGATTAACATATCAGTGGAAAATTAATGGTCAGCTTCAATCATCGGTACTTGCTAATCCGAGATTTTGGTTATCAAACTCAAATTCATTAGTAGACTCGGTATACTTGGTTCAATTAATTGTAACAAGTGCAACAGGTTGTAAAGATTCTATTCAAAAATCAATTCTTGTACAACCTGCTCCAAAACCTATATTCTCGGTAGTGGGTGGTAATGCTATATGTTCTTCAAAAGATTTGACAATTCGAGTTAACAATGTATCTATTGCTAAAGGAATACCACAGTATACTTGGTCAATTCGCAATACTGGATCTGTAAATACTTTTGCGACAGTAAGTTCAGGTACTGCTGCACAACCTAGTTTCCGTATTCCGGATAATACTTCATTGGTTGATTCTGTGTATGAGATACAATTAATGATTACCACCACTGATGGATGTATGGCTGATACTGTTGTTAACCTTCGTGTACATCCAAGACCTAGCAGTAGTATTGTACTTAGTAGTTTAGCGAATTGTGGAAATGCTAATTTTATTGCTACTGCCTCAAATATGGCTAGTATTAAAAGTAATATATGGTCATGGTCTGCTAATTCACCTAATGCTCCAACACCAACTATTTCAATAAGTAATAATGTAGCGAGGTTTATACTAGCAGATAACTTAACACAGCAATCGATAGTGTACCAAATAAAAGTATTAGATACTACCTCTTTTGGATGTTTTGATACAGCTAGTGCTCAATTTACACTCTATCCTAAACCGCAAGCCAATTTTGTATATGCTAGAATGGATACTTGTGCTGTATGGAAGTTTAATATCTCAAATACTTCAAATCTTGGTAATGGGGATGCATTATCAACTGGGTCTTATGAGTGGATCATTACAAAAAGAACTGCTTTACAACAAATCAGTGCAGGTACTCTATTTGCAAGATATACATTGGTAGCACCTCAATTTAATTTCACAAATACTGGAACTGCTGACAGTTTATATGATGTAAAACTCATAACGCGCAATAGGTTTGGATGCTCTGATTCTACAGTACAAACCTTTGTTGTGCATGCAAAACCTCGTGCCATCATTTTAGCTGGCACTACTGTAGCAGATGCGCCATTTAATATTACTAGACAAAATAATTTGCTAGCTGTAGACTATCCAAATATAAATGGAGCATACACCTGGCGTGTTTTACACCCTGTTTCAAGCGCTACAATTGCTACCACATTTGATAGATATACTAATCCATTTACCATCATCAATAGTGACGATAGTGTAATTGTACAGTTAATTGTTGGAAGTTTGTATAATTGTGCTGCTGATACTGCAACCGTTTTATTTAAAACACTTCCTTCTATTGTTGCTGATTTTGATAGAAGTGATAGTATAGATTGCTCAGGTAATACTGCATTTGTATTTACTGATAAATCTATTTCAAAATCTGCAAAAATTACAGATCGCTTCTGGGATTTTGGCGATGGCGTAACAGCTAGTGGCGCTCAGGTTTCACATACCTATAAGCAGCCCGGTATTTATTGGGTTTCATTGTATGTGAAAGACGCCAATGGTATTGTTTCCAAAAAAACCTACAAGCGTGTAATCGTTATGGGTCCAGCAGTTGTTGATTTTGTGGCTACAAATTCATGTGAAGGTGCTGCAACATTCTTTTTAAACAACAGCCAATTTGGTTATGGAAGCAAAGCGTTCTCTAAAATATTCTGGGACTTTGGAGATGGAAATAGTTCAACACTAGAAAACCCAAGTCATATTTATAGGGCTGCAGGTGTTTATAATGTTACACTTACATTAAGAGGGGATAGCAGTTGTTTGTTGTCTAGTAAAACCAAGTCAATTACAATATTTGGAAAGCCAGCAGCCGACTTTAATTTCACAGACAATTGTATCAATTTGCCAATACAATTCACCAATAAAACGGTACCAAGTAAAGGCGAAAGCAATTATACTGTAATTGGTTGGTATTTCGGTGATGGTAATTTTAGTACACAAATAGATCCTTCGCATACGTATAGTTTAGCCGGTCGTTACAGTGTTCGCTTAATTGTGTCTAGTACTGTATGTGCGCAATCTAGAGACACTATTGTTAAGCAAGTCACTGTTACAATTCCGAGAGCTTCACTGATATATCCGTTGGTTAGAGCTACACGAAATAGAACTTTGACACTTGTTGGTGCACCTGGAGGAAAGACTTATGTGTGGTCGCCAAATATTGGCTTAACCGGGCCTAATCAGCAAAGTCCAAATGCCAAATACACTTTATTAGATCCAAACAAAATCAATTACACGATTACCATTAAAGATTCGAGTGGTTGTGTTATTAACGACAAACAAGAAGTATGGGTATTTGATAAGTCTGATGTTTTTGTACCAACTGCATTTAGTCCAAATGCAGATGGTGCCAATGATGTTCTTTTACCATTCTATATTAATATTGCCAAACTCAATTACTTTAGAATTTATGATCGTTGGGGTAAACTCATTTTTGAAACCAATGACCTCAAGCAAAGTTGGAACGGACTTGTAAATGGAAAACAAGCACCACTTGAAAGTTATGCATGGACGATTGCTTGCGTAGATGCAGATGGTAAATTACTTCTCAGAAAAGGAATGGTTACAATGATTAGAGATTAATCATTTACATCCTATAACAAACTGCATTAATATTCATGCCGGCTCCAACAGAAGCAAATAAAACAATGTCTCCTTTTTGTAGGCTGTGATTTTCTAGTTGTCCGTGGTTTACTAAATCATATAAGGTAGGAATTGTTGCTACAGAACTGTTACCCAGTTTATGAATACTCATGGGCATGATATGCTCCGGTATTTCTTTGATGCCATATAATTTAAATAGCACTTTAATAAAACCTTCATCCATTTTTTCATTGGCTTGATGCAAGAAAAACTGTTTTACCTCGCTCACGTGTACGCCTGCTTTATCAAGGCATTCTTTCATGGCGATTGGTACATTTTTCATGGCATACTCATATACTTTTCGGCCCTTCATTTTAATGTAACGCACACCCGGATCGCTGTCTGGTTTATTGGATTTGCCCATGTATAAATAATAGGCTTCATCGTTGCAGTGGCTTTGTACACTTGCAGCTAAAATACCAGCGGTGGTATCTTCTTTGGCTTCCAAAATTGTAGCACCAGCGCCATCACTAAAAATCATACTGTCTCTATCGTAATCATCCACCACGCGGCTTAATGTTTCGGCACCTATTACCAAACATTTTTTTGCCATTCCCGATTTTATAAAGGCATCTGCCTGAATCACACCTTGTATCCAACCTGGACAGCCAAATAAAACATCGTAGGCTACGCAGTTCGGATTTTTAATGCCCAAATCATGCTTTACCCTTGATGCTAATGCAGGTAATACGTCTGTTTGAATCGTTTTGTCGAGTACGTTTCCAAAATTATGTGCAACAATAATTTGATCAAGTGTTTCTGGATCTATACCAGCATCTTCAATGGCTTTTTTTGCAGCAATGCTTGCCATATCAGATGCGTTTATATCTGAACTGGTGTAACGCCTTTCTTCAATACCTGTAATGTCTTTGAATTTTTCAACAATTTCTGACGATGGCGTTTCTATGGCTTCTCCATGCTCTGTAAAAAAAGAATGATTTGTAAAATCGGTATTTTTTTTTATGCCTGGAGGTATATAAGAACCGGAACCTGTGATAACTGTTTTTAAATTAGACATGCACGCGTATTTGGGTTTATAAATATTTGTCGCCTTTGTTGCGTTTCACTTCTGCAACGTATTCTTTAATGGATTGTTCTTTATCTTTTTTACAAATCAGTAAAGCATCTTCCGAATCTACTACAATAAAATCATCTAAGCCTTGCAATACCATAAGTTTCTCTGCAGGGCCTGACACCATACATTTTGTAGCATCAATAACAATCACATTATCAGATGCTACTGCGTTGCCTAAATAATCTTTTTCTAAATTGTCGTAGGCGCTATTCCAGGTTCCTAAGTCGCTCCAGCCAAATGATGATGGTATTACATATACATTGTCTGCTTTTTCCATGATGGCAACATCAATAGAAATATTTACGCAGAGCGGATATATGGTATCAATGGCTTCTTTTTCTTGCGGGGTGTTAAACTTGTCTTTTGCCGCATCAAATAATTCAAACATTTCTGGTTGAAACATTTCAAATGCTTTTACAATTTGCGCCACTTTCCAAACAAAAATACCTGCATTCCATAAAAAGTCACCACTACGGATAAATGTTTTAGCTAAATCTAAATCTGGCTTTTCGGTAAATGTTTTTACTTTAAAAATTCCATCGCCCGCTTCTATGCTATCGTGTTGTATATAACCGTATCCAGTGTTTGGATGCGTAGGCTTAATACCAAGCGTAACAAGTGATTTGATATCGTTAACAAACGCTAGTGCTTTGCTCGTGGTTTCTCTAAACTGTTCTGCATCTAAAATCATATGATCGGAAGGTGCAACAATTAAAGAAGCTTCTGGATCTTTTTGTAATAGCTTACAAGAAATATAGGCAATACATGCAGCTGTGTTTTTTCTACTAGGTTCTGCTAATATATTTTGTACGGGAAGTTCAGGTAATTGTTCCTGAACAATAGAAACATATTCTTCTGAAGTAACAATGTAAATATTGTCTAGCGGTATAAAAGCCTTATACCTTTCAAAAGTCCATTGTATCAGTGATTTTCCGGTATGTAAAATATCCAAAAATTGTTTGGGGTATGCAGTTCTACTCATAGGCCAAAACCTACTGCCAATCCCACCGGCCATAATGGCTACATAATGGTGTTTATTCATAACTAAATAAGTCCCTCTTTTATAAGTTCGTGGATATGCAATATGCCATAATAGCTACCTTCTTTGGTAACAATCAAATGGCTTATTTCATGTTGCTTCATCTTATCAATGGCTTCAGCAGCAAGCGTTTGATAATCAATTAAGTGGGGGGTGTGTGACATGATTTCTGCTGCAGTTATATTTTCTATATTTACCGTTTTTTCAAGCATGCGTCTTAAATCTCCATCTGTGATCACGCCAACAATTTTATGTTCATTGATGACAACTGCAATACCCAATCTATTTTTTGTGATTTCAAGAATCACATTTTTTAATGGCGTATGTGAAGCAACCGTTGGTTTTAAATCTTTATTGGTAAGATCCGCAACTTTTAAAAACAAGCGCTTACCTAAGTTACCACCTGGATGGTATTTTCCAAAATCGGCACTTGTAAAACCTTTTAATTGCATGAGGCACACTGCAATAATATCACCCATAACAAGTTGAGCAGTGGTACTACTGGTTGGGGCCAAATTATTAGGACATGCTTCGGAGCTAACGGTTGTATTTAATATATAATCCGATTCATTTGAAAGGTAACTACTCGTATTGCCAACAATGGCTACTAGTTTATTGCCAAAGTTTTTAATGTAAGGAACAAGGGCCTTAATTTCTGGACTTTCGCCACTTTTACTGATAATGAGCACGATATCATCATTTTGCACCGTACCTAGATCACCATGAATGGCGTCGGCGGCATGCATAAATAAAGAGGGTGTTCCTGTCGAATTAAGTGTAGCTACAATTTTTTGTGCGATTAGTGCACTTTTCCCAATGCCACTAAAAACCAATCGGCCCTTACAATTATTAAGGAGTTCAATAGCTTCAACAAAAGAAGCGTCCAAAAATGCGGCCAGGTCTGCGATAGACTTTGCCTCCAATTGAACTGTTTTTAAAGCGGTTTCTACTATTGCGTTTTTCATGCTGAGCAAAGGTAAACTTTAACATGAAAGCAAGCGTATTCAGGCCATTCTTTGTTAACTTCGCCATCCTTTCAAAAAAAAGGATTAACTTAAACAAAGTACAATTTTCCATTGTTAGTTGATTATGAAGGAAATACAGATGAGAAATGGCAAAAATAAGTAGCAAAACCACCAAAACAGCAACAAAAGCGGCTCCTAAAAAGGCCCCAGCTAAAATAAAAGGGCCTAGACAAGCTAGTACCCTAGTAGATCCGAGTAATTTTGATATTTATGGCGGCCTCGAAAAATATTTTGGTTTTAGAGAGTTTAAAGGCACCCAAGAGCAGGCCATTAATAGCTTATTAAGTGGTAAAGACACTTTTGTTATCATGCCAACCGGCGGTGGTAAAAGTTTATGCTACCAATTACCAGCGCTTTTACAAGAGGGTTGTGCCATTGTCGTATCGCCCCTTATTGCACTCATGAAAAACCAGGTTGATCTTGTGCGCGGGTATAGTGAAAATGATGAGGTAGCACATTTTTTAAATTCTTCATTAAATAAGGGTCAAATAAAAATAGTAAAAGATGATTTGCTAAATGGCAAAACCAAACTTTTATACGTAGCGCCCGAAACATTAACCAAGCAAGAAAACCTAGATTTTTTTAGTGACCTAAAAATTTCCTTTTTTGCCGTAGATGAAGCCCACTGTATTTCGGAGTGGGGACATGATTTTAGACCCGAGTATAGGCGCTTACGAGAAATGATGGACATCATCAATCCATCGGTGCCTGTTGTTGCTTTAACGGCAACGGCTACGCCAAAAGTGCAAAGCGATATTGTTAAAAATTTAGGTTTACGCGACGCTAATATTTTTCTTTCAAGTTTTAATAGGTCTAATTTATTTTATGAAATTCAGCCTAAAATAAAAAAGGAAGAAACGGTAAAGCATATTGTAAAATTTATTTCACAGCATAAAGGAAAGAGTGGAATTATTTACACCCTCAACCGTAAAACCACCGAAGAACTAGCAGAATTACTCGTAGCCAATAATATTAAAGCGGTAGCTTATCACGCAGGGCTAGATCAAAAATTAAGAGCCGAAAGACAAGACCAGTTTTTACAAGAAGATGTACAGGTAATCGTTGCTACCATTGCGTTTGGAATGGGTATTGATAAACCAGATATCCGTTTTGTAATACACTTTAATATTCCAAAGTCTATCGAAAATTACTACCAAGAAACCGGTAGAGCAGGACGTGATGGACTAGAAGGTATTTGTGTACTATACTATTCTCATAAAGACGTTTCAAAAATAGAACACCTTATGCGCGATAAGCCACTCAGCGAACGCGAAGTGGGTAATCAACTCATTGACGAAACCGTTGCGTATGCAGAGAGTGGTGTTTGTCGAAGAAAAATTTTACTGCATTATTTTGGAGAAGAGTGGCCAACACAAGACTGCGGCAACTGTGATAATTGTAAAAATCCAAAAGAACAAATAGAATCCAAAGACGAGGTTGTAAAAATATTAAAAGTGATTGCAGCACTCGATGAGCGCTTTGTAGCAGATTATATTGTGAACATGGTAAGTGGTCATTTAACGCCGCAAATTTCAATGTTTAGGCATGACGTGTTACCTGTGTTTGGGATTGGAAAAGACAAAGACGCACACTTTTTTAATAGTCTTATCAGACAAATGCTTCTCGAAAATTTAATTCGAAAAGACATTGAAGAATATGGTCTTTTAAAATTAACCGATAAGGGCAATAAGTTTTTAAAGAAGGCTAGTAGCTTTAAAATTGTATTGAACAATTTATTTGAAGACGCTAATGCCGATGATGAAGATGGTGATGGCGCTGCACAAACCGGTGCTGCTGCAGATGAAAAGTTATTTCAGATGCTTAAGGAGCTTCGTCAGACCGAAGGAAAGAAAAAAAGCCTACCTCCATTTGTAATTTTCTTGGAGAGTTCTTTGCAGGATATGGCCACCCTTTTTCCAACCACACTTGAAGAACTAGAAAGGTGTCAGGGTGTAAGTAAAGGAAAGGCCCTAAAATACGGAAAGCCTTTTGTAGACATGATTGCAGCCTACGTAGAAGAGCATGATATTGTTAAGCCAGACGAATTTGTCATGAAAAGTGTGGCCAACAAAGCAAACAATAAAATTTACATCATTCAGAACGTAGATAAAAAAATCCCACTCGAAACCATTGCAAAAAATAAGGGGTTAAAGCTCGATGAATTATTAGAAGAAATGGAAACCATTGCTGCTAGTGGTACTAAACTTAATTTAGATTACGCTATTGATGAGTGGCTGGATGACTATGATCAAGAAGATATCATTGATTACTTTAAAAGTTGTGAAACTGCTTCCTTAGAAGTAGCCCAACAAGAACTTAGTGAAAATGATTATAGCTGGGAGCAGCTAAAAATAATGCGCATTAAATTTTTGAGTGTCTTTGGAAATTAGTGAACCTAGTTTTTAAATGCTTTGATTCTTTCCATTACATTTTCTCTTACGTTTACGTAATACAAATTGTAATCGCCAATGTGATAGTTTGGATTTTTAACAAGGAAACTTCCAAATATTTTTGGCTTCGCAGTCCATAAAACCTTGTCTGTTAATTTAGCTTCGGCAACACCCTTTGCTATTTTATTAAAATTGGTAAGCACCCCACCTTTATTGGCGTCCCATGATGCATTAGGTATCGACTTGTTAAACGTAAGAGGGTTGGTAACAATTACTTCAAATTTTTCTTTTTGAATAAATGGTGGCGTATAGCCTTCCTTGTAAGTTCTCCAACTACATATGCAACCTGTTTGTTTTGGGGTATCACATGCCTTGATGGAAGAATAAATTTGAGGGTTTACAGGAATACCCACTAAATAGGCGGCTACCAATTGTTTTTGAAGCAGCTTTCCATCAAAAAATTCTTTTACCAGTCTAATACCATGCGTAGTACCCTGGCTATGAGAAGCAATAACAATGGGTCTGCCCTTATTTTCATTGGCTAAATAATATTCGAAAGCTGCTTTTACATCTTGGTAGGCAAGTTCAAAAGCGGCGATGGCAAGCGTCGTATCAGAAGGCGTTATTGGAAAGTATGCACTGATATGCGTTTGACGATATCTTGGCGCATATACCCTACCTGCTTCATTAAATAAACTTCCCTGATAAAGAACTGGGCTAAAATCAGTTTTTGCTGCTAAAAAAGCATCTGAAATATCGGCATTGAGGCCAAATGGTTTTTCGGTTCCTAAATAAGTAGTAGGATGAATAAAAAATACGTCGATGGTTGTATCTGGCTTATAAGATGCTTGTAATGGAGCTGGCACACTATCTGCTGGATCATGCTTAGCAGGGTGCGCAGCCCAATAGGCTAGGTCACTATAGTTAGGGCCACTAGGCGTTTTACTGATATGGTAGTTAGCCGCTAATTTTTGATAGCTATTGCTGCAACTGGTCATAAATAATGCCAGCGCAATGATTATGATTAGGTTTGTGGGGGTATGTTTCATCATAGATAAGACAAAATTAAACAATTCTAGGATGCTTTACGGCAATAAGATTTATTAAAAAAGCGTTTTACAAGTACCCTAAATACCTTTTTATGTCTATACCGGTAGTAGATTTAGCTGATTTTTTAAGTGGCGACCCTGCCAAAAAAGCTTCTTTTGTAAAATCACTTGGCACAGCGTATGAAACCGTTGGTTTTGTAGCCGTTAAAAACCATGGCATTCCTGACACACTTATAGCTGCACAATACGATCAGGTGCAACAGTTTTTTTCGTTACCGCTAGAAAAAAAATTGACTTACCAAATTGATGGTTTAGCTGGTCAGCGCGGGTATACTAGTTTTGGAACAGAACATGCCAAAGGAAGTGAAGCACCAGATTTAAAAGAATTTTTTCAATACGGGCAAACGGTTGATGCAAACCATCCCTTAAAATGGGAATATCCAGATAATGTAGCTGTTCATGAAATCCCTTCACTGAATCAAACATTACTAGAAGCGTACCGAAATTTTGAAAAAAGTGGAAAAGCTTTACTACAAGCCATTGCTATTTATTTAGAGCTCGATGAATATTTTTTTGATGCACACATAGAAGAAGGTAATTCTATTTTGCGTTGCATTCATTACCCGCCCATTACTCATGAACCAAAATCTGCCATCCGTGCAGAGCAGCATGAAGACATTAATTTAATTACTTTGTTAGTGGGCGCATCTGCAGATGGACTTCAAATTTTAACAAAGGCAGGTGAGTGGGTAGGTGTTACATCACTTCCAGAACAAATTGTAGTGAATGTTGGTGACATGCTACAAAGGCTTACCAATAATAAATTAAAAAGTACCACACATAGGGTTGTAAATCCGCCCAAGGAGCACTGGCATACCAGTCGTTTTTCGATGCCATTTTTTTTACATCCAAAAAGTGAAATGAGCCTCGCTTGTTTAGAAAGTTGCATTGACGCCGAGCATCCAAAAGCATACCCAGATGCAACTGCAGGTGAATATTTAGATGAAAGACTACGCGAAATTGGTTTAAAAAAATAACGCTTGGTATTACTTCGTCACATACCGTTTTTACGTGCTGTTCTTTGGCATAGTGTCACTGCTTTTGGCGGTCCACAAGGCCACCTTGGTATGATGATGAAAACTTTCGTGCATAATCGTAGAGATGTCACAGAAGCTGAACTCATGGAGTATAATGGCTTTTGTCAATTACTACCTGGCGCTTCTTCTACACAAACATTGGCGCTGATTGGATTTAAAAGAGGAGGGTATGCATTAGCGCTACTAACACTTTTAATTTGGATAATTCCCGCCTGTGCACTTATGGGTGCGCTTTCTTTTTTACTCAATTATTTTAATGATACCAATCAAGTAGTTGGCGCGTTTAAATTTATTAGACCCATGGCGATTGGGTTTATTGCCTACTCTGCAATTAAAATTTTTAATATTGCTGTTCACAATACGATCACCCGTGTCATATTAGTGATTGGTGCGGCTGCTACATTTTTATTTTTTAAAACACCTTGGGTATTTCCTGCCTTAATTGTAGCGGCTGGTATTGCAACAAATTTTAGTGATAAAAGAATTCCAGAAAAAGAAAAACCCGTTAAAAAAATTAAATGGGTTAGTTTATTTTTATTTATTGCATGCTTTGCATTAGCGGGTTATTTATCGGAAACAGCGACGCGCAATAATTGGGAAAATAGAAAAGTTTTTAATTTATTTGAACACAACTACCGTAACGGAAGTTTGGTATTTGGTGGTGGTGATGTACTCATGCCGCTACTCTACGAGCAGTATGTTACAAGACCAGCTTCTAAGCGCGTAATAGAAAATAAACGCGATGTTTTAAAAATGAAACAAGCCGATTTTTTGACAGGATCAGGCATTGTTAGAGCAATACCCGGACCCGTATTTTCTATAGCTGCATTTACAGGCGGCATGACGATGCAATCGGAAGGACCATCTGCACAAATTTTAGGAATCATCATTGGCGCTATTGGTATTTTTTTACCAAGTGCCTTTTTGGTGCTATTCTTTTTCCCAGTATGGAGTTATGTGAAACGTTACGTTGTTATTTTTAGATCATTAGAAGGCATTAATGCTGCTGTTGCCGGTATACTTTTTGGCGCCACTGCTTATTTAATGAAAGATCATTTTTCAGACCCTGCTGCATCAAGTTATTTGCTCATACAATGGATGGTTGTAATTGGTACTATTTTGCTACTGCGCATCAATAAAATACCTGCGCCCCTCATAGTGGCTTCTATATTTTTACTCGGCTTCGTTCTTCAATAAAAACTAGTTAAATTATAGCTTCAAATGCGGTAATCTGCGCTTACTGTTATAATATTACACTTAAAACTGCTGCATTTGAAGCGAAGGCTACTCCCTTTTATTATTGTTTTTTGCCTCTTTTTGGGTCTAATGCCAAAAGCCTACGCGCAGTATGTTACCATCGCAGGAACTGTCTATGATTTAACGGCTAGAAATCCTTTAGAATCAGTAGCTGTGCGTTCGACTTCCGGTAGAGGTGGCATTACGGATTCGGCTGGAAGGTATATCGTAACTGTATTAAAAACCGATTCTATTTGGTTTTCTATGATTGGTAAAAACACCATGAAATATCCTGTTGATACCATTTCTAATTTAGATAATTTTAATATTATGATTCATGTAAAGGCCACTGATTTGCCTGAAGTGAAAGTGCGTAACAACTATTACAGGTACGATTCTATTCAAAATAGAATTGACAATGCTAAAGCGTTTAATTTCAAAAAACCAGGACTGAGTTTATCATCAAATCCCAATTATAATCCTGGTGGATTAACGGTGGGTTTAGATTTAGAAGCCATCATCAATATGTTTAGGTTTAAACGCAACCAGAACATGGAGTTTTTACAAAAGAGACTGATAGACCAGGAGCAAGAAAAGTATGTTAACTTCAGATTTAGTAAAGCGTTTGTTAGAAAAATCACACAACTCAAATCTCCAGAGTTGGATACGTTTATGGTTCGTTTTAGGCCACCGTACCTGCTGGTAACAAAAATGAATGATTTAGAATTCGGCTATTACATCGAAAAGCAACTTGAAATTTATAGGCGAACTAAAAATTCATACAAAGGTAGTTTGCGAAGAAGGGATGATTAATTATCTTTAATGAGATGCGCCTACTTACAACAATCTTATTTTTTTTGTCTTTTGTTGCAGTATCTGCACAAAACAAAACCGGTGTATGGTATGGTGCCATTGTGTTTGAGCCCGATGGTGTAAGAGAATTAGATACAGAGTCGCGCCTTCGCGTTAGTGATGGAAGAATCGTCAATGTTCCACCTATGTATGCGGGCTCTATGTCTCTTTCAAAATCTAGAACGTATACCAAAGCGAAATTAGAAATTGTAGATACTGCAGGCCAAATGATGGCAGTACTCACTACTTTTAGTGCCGATCAAAAAAAATTAAGTGCTTACTTGTTTTATTTGTCTGCTACACCTACAGAGAAATATAATTACTATGCCAAAGCAGTTCGTTGTTTGGTGAATGAAACAGAACATACCCCTAGCTTATTTGACCTTCACGGCAATTTTGTTTTCACCGATACCAGCGTTGTTTTTAGTGGTATTTGGGAGAGCCCATTTGGAAAAAGCAGATTGGGGAAATTTAGTTTTCAGCCAAGTATACAATCTATCAATATTAATCCAGAACTGCTTATTCAGTGGAATGATATCGTAAAAGTGTTACCGGAGGTAAATCAAATAGAAAATTGGGCACCCTCAACAAGTAATTTTGATACCATCCTTACCAAATCATTTTATGTTGATGTTTCAATTGAAGAAACTGGGGTCCTTGATCATGATACCCTCTCTTTAATACTTGATGGGCAGGTGCTAGAAGAAAACCTCGTGCTCACCGATAAAAAACATGATTTCAGGGTAAATATTACATCCAAAGACTATCATCAGTTAACCATTCGCACAAGAAGTGAAGGTTCCATTAAAGGAACAGGCTACCTTTTAAGTATTGCCACAAAGGAAAATGTATATAAATACAACCTCATTCAGTACAAGTACAATCAGTCAGATTGGTTTTTTCGAAAAGTGGGTGGTAGGGCCCGTTCTAATTAGGTTTTGCTTTATTTATTGGGCAAATAATTTACCTTTAAGGTTCTTAAAATGAATGCTTTGAAAAGATCTTCTCTACCCATAGTGCTTCTTTTAGCACTTGTTGCCTGTAAAGGTAAAACTGATCAAAAAAAACAAAAAGATGGTGGACCTAAAGCCGCTATCGTAGACGTGATTGTTGCTTCAAATAATAAAATCAATAAAAAAATCGAAGTGAATGGTTCAGTGTTGCCAAACGAAATGACAACCATTCAATCTGAAGTAAGTGGTCGTATTTCTTTTTTACAAATTCCAGAAGGAGGATCAGTTGCTGCTGGAACGGTATTAGCGCGTATCAATGATGCCGATTTAAAAGCATCTCAACAAAAAATAAATGTGCAATTAGACCTTGCTCAAAAAAATGAAGTAAGGCTTAAAAAGTTGTTGGCAATTGGTGGCATCAACCAAGCAGATTATGATGTAGTGCTTAATCAAGTGAATACTTTAAAAGCAGACTTAGCAGTACTTCAAGCCCAGCTTGATAAAACAGTTATTAAAGCGCCATTTGCTGGAACACTTGGTCTTCGTATGATTAGCATCGGCGCTTATGTTACACCAGCTACTGTTATTACCACCATTCAGCAGGTGAATCAACTTAAAATAGATTTTTCCATTCCTGAATTTTATGCGCAAGAAATAAAAAAAGGAGCTATAGTGCATGTGCAGTCTGCAGATAATAAAGTAACTGCGGATGCCGTTGTTACAGCCACAGAGCCACTTGTTAATGCAACAACGCGTAATTTAAAAGTGCGCGCTGTATTAAAGAGTCAAGCATTTAATTTAGGCGCTTTTGTAAAAGTATCTATCGATGCAACTTCACCAAACAATAGTATTTTAATTCCTTCTAATTGTATTATTCCGGAATCAACCGTCAAAAAAGTAGTTGTTGTGAAAGATGGTATTGGACAGCTTGTTGAAGTAGAAACAGGCGAAAGAAATGAAGGACTCATTCAAATTGTCAAAGGCTTGTCTGTAGGTGACAGCATTGCTGTTAGTGGTGTTTTGTTTGTAAAACCTAATTCACCGGTTAAAGTAAGAAGTGTAAAATTATTAAGTGACATTGCAACGCTAGACTAATTATGAATATTTCTGAACTAGCCCTCAAAAGACCCATACTTGCCACGGTGATGAATTTACTCATCATTTTATTTGGCGTTGTTGGTTATAGCTTTTTATCGGTTCGTGAATACCCTGCCATTGATCCGCCCATTGTAAATGTGCGTACTTCATATGCTGGTGCCAATGCTGATATCATTGAAAGCCAGATCACAGAACCCTTAGAAAAATCCATCAATGGTATTCCGGGTATTAAAACTATTAACTCTTCTAGTAACAATGGTTCAAGTAATATAAGTATTGAGTTTGAAGTCAATCAAGACTTGGAAGCAGCAGCTAATGATGTACGAGATAAAGTAAGTCAGGCCACCAGAAATTTACCACAAGATATAGATGCACCGCCTGTTGTAAGTAAGTCGGATGCAAGCAGTGACTTTATTTTACTCATGGCCGTACAAAGTAAAACTAAGGGGTTGATGGAGCTGAGTGAATACGCCGAAAATGTATTACAAGAAAGGTTTCAAACCATTCCTGAAGTAAGTTCGGTAAGCATTTTTGGTCAGAAGCGTCCTGCTATGCGCATTTGGATTGATCCCAATAAACTCAATGCGTTTAACCTTACGTATTCCGATTTCAGAACGGCGCTCAATAGGGAAAATGTAGAAATTCCATCTGGAAAATTATACGGCAATAAAACCGAAATGACCATTCGCGCACTCGGTAAGTTGCAAACAGAAGATGATTTCAAAAATTTAATTATTGTAGAAAACGAAGCTGGCATTATTCGTTTAAAAGATATTGCAAAAGTTGAAATTGGTCCGGAGCAAGAAGAATATAGTTGGAAGTTAAATGGCATTAATGGTGTTGGTGTTATTATTTCTCCACAACCGGGAGCTAACTATATTAAAATTGCAGATGAATTTTATAAGCGTGTCGAGGATATCAAAAAAAATGAAAAAGGTGATTTTGAATTTACGCCGCTAATTGATCAAACAAAAAATGTTAGAAGAGCCATTAAAGAAGTAGAAGAAACCCTACTTATTTCATTCACACTCGTTGTACTCGTTATTTTCTTTTTCTTTAGAAACTGGCTCATTGCGATTCGTCCTATCATTGACATTCCAATTTCACTCATTGCCACGTTTTTTGTAATGTATATTTTTGGCTTCTCTATCAATGTATTAACCTTACTTGGTATTGTACTTGCAACAGGTCTCGTGGTAGATGATGGCATTGTAGTGACCGAAAATATATTTAGGAAACTTGAACTTGGTTTGCCTATTAGAAGGGCGGCACTTGAAGGAAGTAAAGAAATATTTTTTGCCGTCATATCAACTTCAATTACGCTTGCTGTTGTGTTTTTGCCTGTCATTTTCTTACAAGGTTTTGTGGGCAGTTTATTTAGAGAGTTTGGTATTACAGTAGCTGCCGCCGTATTAATATCTGCATTTGTTTCATTGACTATTACGCCGGTGTTAAATGTGGTCTTAACTAAAAAAGGTGCTGGCCATGGTAAGTTTTACGAGCAAACTGAACCGTTTTTTAGAGGCATGGAAAACGGATACAAGCGTTTACTGGCAGGCTTTGTAAGGGTTAGGTGGATCGCTTGGGTAATTGTGGTAGCTTGTTTAGGCGCTATCTATTTTGTTGGTACAAACCTGCCTTCAGAACTTGCGCCTCTCGAAGATAGAAGTAGTATTCGTTTTCAAATGACAGGTCCAGAAGGTGCTTCCTTTAATTATATGTCTGAAGTGGCAGGGGGGCTTACCGATTATTTATCAGATTCTATTCCGGAAAAATCATTTGTTTTTGCTTCTATTCCTGGCTTTAGTGGAAATGGTGGTGTTAATGGTGGTACGGCAAGAATTGCGCTTGTTGATCCTGAAAATCGTAAAAGGTCACAAAGTGATATTGTAAAAGCCGTTACTAAAAAATTACCGCAGTTTAACAATGCAAGAATTTTTCCTGTAGAGGAGCAAACTATATCTGTAGGGCTAGGCTCTAGAGGTGCCCTTCCTGTTCAACTCATTTTACAAAATTTAGAGTTCGAAAAAATTAAAGCCATTATTCCTAAATTTTTAGAGGAAGCAAGAAAAGACAAGACCTTCCAAAACGTGGATGTAAACTTAAAGTTTAGTAAACCTGAACTGCAATTAACGATTGATAGAATAAAAGCAAAAGACTTAGGTTTATCTATATCTGATGTTGCTGATGTGGTGTCTAGCGCTTTTAGTGGTAGAAGACTAGCTTATTTTACCATGAAAGGTAAGCAGTACGATGTTATTTCTCAAGTGTCGTTAAGTGATAGACAAACCCCTTCCGATATATTAAGTTTGTATGTACGCAATAACCGTGGCGAAATGATTCCGCTTTCTGCAGTTGTGGATTTAAAAGAAAGTTCCAATCCGCCAACGCTATACCACTATAACCGTTTTAGATCCGCTACCATTAGTGCATCACTTGCAGAAGGTAAAACCATTGGCGATGGTGTAAAGGCAATGGATGAAATATCTAAACGATTATTAGACGAAAGTTTCCATACCGCGTATGGTGGTCCATCTCGAGATTTTAAAGAGAGTTCTTCTAATACGACTTTTGCATTTTTATTAGCACTGTTACTTATTTATTTGGTACTAGCGGGTCAGTTTGAAAGTTTTAAAGATCCATTTATTATCATGATTACTGTACCACTCGCTATTGCAGGTGCACTTATTAGTTTATGGATCTTTGATCAAACACTTAATATATTCTCTCAAATTGGTATGATCATGCTCATTGGGCTTGTTACCAAAAACGGGATTTTAATTGTTGAATTTGCCAACAACAAAAGACTTGAAGGGTTTGCTAAAAAAGAAGCCGTATTAGAAGCTGCTTCACAACGCTTACGTCCTATTTTAATGACCAGTTTAGCAACTGCACTTGGTGCACTTCCTATTGCGCTTAGTTTAGGCGCTGCTGCTACCTCTCGAATGCCACTTGGTATTGTAATTGTGGGTGGTATTTTCTTCTCCTTGTTTTTAACTTTGTTTGTGGTACCAGCTGTATATATTTTTGTATCAGGTAAACATGTTAAGGCTGTAGAAGAAATCGCATAAAAAAATACCATGAGTAACGAAATTGCAGATATCAGAAAAGATTATAAGTTGGCTTCACTAGAGGAAGCGGATGTTGCTGCAAATCCCATTGATCAATTTACACGTTGGTGGAATGAAGCTGTGGCTTCACAAATTGATGAAGTAAATGCCATGACACTCGCTACTGCAAATGCGGCTGGTGTTCCGGCTGCCCGTATTGTTTTGTTAAAAGGCTATAACCCAAATGGCTTTATATTTTTTACCAATTACGAAAGTGATAAGGGTAAAAATTTAGCGCAAAACCCGCACGCAGCGCTTGTCTTTTTTTGGAAAGAATTGGAAAGACAAATTAGAATTGAAGGCGCGGTAGAAAAAGTGAGTGCCGAAGAAAGTGATCGTTATTTTAATTCACGACCTGCATCTAGTAGAATAGGTGCTTGGGCTTCACCACAAAGTGCTGTTATTGAAAATAGAATGGTGATTGAACAAAATGTAGAAAGGTACAGTTCCATTTTTGCCAATGATTCTATCGAAAGACCAGACCATTGGGGTGGTTATATTGTAAAACCTACAAGCATCGAATTTTGGCAAGGTAGATCTAGTCGTTTACACGACCGTATTAAATACACACTAGAAAACAGTGCCTATAATGCGGCTACTGATACTAGATCAGATGCATCATGGAAAATTGAGCGCTTAGCTCCGTAATTAATTATTACAATTATTTTCTTGCGATTACTTTTTCGGCAGCAGCTACAATAAATGGTGTATCCAATCCGTACTTTGTTAAAAGCTGTGTCGGGGTACCACTTTCTCCAAAAGTATCGTTGGTGCCAATGTATTCGATAGGAATAGGAAAGTGTTTAGCAGCGACCTGTGCAACACTGTCACCAAGTCCACCAATGATATTGTGTTCTTCTACAGTTACAGCACATTTGGTTTTGCGAATAGAACGTACAATCGCTTCTTCGTCAAGTGGCTTAATAGTATGGATATTGATTACTTCTACACTCAATCCTTTTTCTTCTAATATGCGTCCAGCCTCAACCGCTTTCCAAACCATATGACCGCAAGCAAAAATACTTACGTCGGTTCCTTCCGATAATTGTTGTGCTTTACCAATAACAAAATCACTACCATCCACAGCTGTAAAGTTTGGCCATTTTGGTCGACCAAATCTCAAATACACTGGGCCTTCATAAGACGCGATCGCTTTAGTTGCTGCCTTGGTTTGGTTGAAATCACAAGGAACAATAACGGTCATACCCGGAAGCATTTTCATAAGTCCAATGTCTTCTAATATTTGGTGTGTTGCGCCATCTTCACCAAGGGTAAGACCCGCGTGTGATGCACAAATTTTTACATTTTTACCACTATACGCAACACTCTGTCTGATTTGATCGTACACTCTACCCGTGCTAAAATTTGCAAAAGTTGTGGTGTACGGAATTTTACCTCCAATGGTCATACCTGCAGCAATACCAATCATGTTGGCTTCTGCAATACCTACTTGTACAAAACGGTTTGGAAAATCTTTGATAAAGGGGCCAAGTTTTAAAGAACCTGCTAAATCTGCAGTAAGAACTACTACATTTTCATTTTCTTTTCCGATTTCATGAATGCCTTCACCAAATCCACCACGTGTTTCTTTTTCGTTTTGTACTTGTATGTCTTGTAATTTCATAAGAAGTTTTTTTTATCCTTCAAAAGTGCTGTAAAAATAAGGTGTCTTTGCTTCAAACTCTGCGGCACAAGTATCTACCATTTTGTAAACCCTGGTAATGCCAAGTGCTTTTCTTTTTTCATACACTTGATCGTCGGTGCAATCACCTTGTAAGATTTTAGAAATTTGTACGTCACCAAAACCACATTTTTTTGCTTCCTTAAATAAGTTTTCAGGAAGTGTTTCTAATGTATGTGTTGCAATCTCTTTTTCGATATTGCAAATCTGTAAAATCTGGTTTAAGAACCATCTGTCTATGCCAGTTGCTTGTGCAATAGACTTTACAGTAGAGCCCGCCATAAGTGCATCTTTGATTCTAAATATACGGTCCCATTTTGGTGTTTTAATATATTCAACGAGGTCCTCACTTTTCATGAGACTCTTACCGTAGTATCCTAATCCAACCGCTTCATTTTCTAAACTCTGACAAGCTTTTTGAATCGCTTCTTTAAAGTTTCTTCCAATGGCCATTACTTCACCCACACTCTTCATTTGTAAACCAAGTGTATCGTTGGCACCTTTAAATTTATCAAAATTCCAACGTGGCACTTTTACAATCACATAATCAAGTGCTGGTTCAAAATACGCAGAAGTCGTTTGTGTAATCTGATTTTTTAATTCATCTAAACTATAACCAATCGCAAGCTTTGCTGCAATTTTTGCAATCGGGTAACCCGTTGCTTTTGATGCAAGAGCTGATGATCTACTCACACGTGGATTAATTTCAACAGCAATTAATTCTTCGGTAGCAGGGTTCAGTGCAAATTGCACGTTACATCCACCAGAAAAATTACCAAGAGAACGCATCATCAAAATGGCTTTGTTGCGCATTTCTTGGAATGCAGTGTCACTTAGCGTCATGGCAGGTGCGACGGTAATAGAATCACCAGTATGCACACCCATCGGGTCTAAATTTTCTACGGTACAAATGATAACAACGTTGTCATTTTGGTCGCGTAACAATTCAAGTTCATATTCTTTCCATCCAAGTACTGCTTTTTCAACTAGTACTTCATGTATTGGAGAAGCCTTTAAACCTCTTTCGAGCGCGGCATCTAAATCATCTTTACTATGTACAAATCCACCACCGGTTCCACCGAGTGTAAATGAAGGTCTAATTACAAGTGGGAATCCAATTTCTTGTGCAAATTCTTTTCCTTCTAAAAAACTATTCGCTACACGGCTTGGTGCCACAGCCATTCCAATTTTAACCATCAGTTGTCTAAACTTCTCACGGTCTTCGGCAGTATCAATAGCAGCAACGTCCACACCAATCATGCGCACGTTATATTTGTTCCAAATACCAATTTCGTCGGCTTCTTTACAAAGGTTTAAGGCCGTTTGACCACCCATGGTTGGAAGCACGGCGTCGATATCGTTTTCTTGTAAAATTTGCTCAATACTTTCGATCGTAAGCGGTAACAAGTAAACTTTATCTGCCATCATCGGGTCGGTCATGATGGTGGCTGGATTTGAATTGATCAAAATCACTTTGATCCCTTCTTCACGCAAGCTTCTAGCAGCTTGAGAACCAGAATAATCAAATTCGCAGGCCTGGCCAATAATAATGGGCCCAGAACCAACAATAAGTACC
>JBIIZN010000087.1:0-7428 GCA_044346275.1 Sediminibacterium sp. | reverse complement strand
ACCTACAAGCAGGTTGAAATTGTCATTTCTGATGATTCTCCCAACCAAGATATAAAATTAGCAATAGAATCTTACAATTCTAGCATCTCCATTAAATATTATCACAACCATCCAGCATTAAAAAGCCCGATCAATTGGAACAACGCACTTAATAAAGCGAGTGGAAGTTTTTACATGCTCATGCATCAAGATGATTGGTTTGAAACTGATACTGCTATTGAAACCTATGTAAAGGCCTTTGAAGCTAACCCGCAAATAGATTTTGTTTTTTGTAGAAATACGGCCATTCAACCTGATGGTCAGGTTTTAAGGTTACAAGCAATACCTTCCTTGCTAGATGACATGCAAAAGCATCCCAATCATTTGGTAAGAGCCAATGTTATTGGGCCACCTAGTAATACCATGTTACGTAGTAATGTTTCTGTTAGATATGACGAGGCGTATATTTGGCTGGTAGACGTCGATTATTATGTTCAGCTATTAGAAGCTGGACATAGCTATAAATACCTCGATGCACATTTAGTAAGCATTGGTCTCCATGAAGATCAAACCACTGTTTTTTGCCGAAACAACGAAGACGTAATCATTAAAGAAAACGTCTGGTTTGCTACTAAAATTGGGAACAAGGCATTTAAGGATATTCTTATTTATGACTACTATTGGCGCCTACTTCGAAATTATAAGATACGTTCTGTAAATGATATTACAATAACAGGTGTGCATGAACAAAGCATTTTGCAAGTGATACATCATATGCTTGGTCTACAACAAAATATTCCATTATCCATTTTAAAAATGGGAATCATTTCCAAGACTCTTATGTTTTTTAATTTTTTGCTAAAACCCAATCATTAAAAAACAATGCTCTCTGTTGTAATTGTAAACTATCATTCTACGCCTTGGCTTACAAAGCTTTTTGCTTCTGTTGAGCAGTTATATGCTTCTGAAAATATTGAATGGATTGTGGTAAACAATGCATCTGACCCAAATGATCAACAAACTTTACAGCAGCAATTTCCTTTTATCAACTGGCTTGAAATGGGCTATAATGCCGGTTTTGCAAGGGCTTGCAATAAAGGTATTGAAGCATCTAAAGGAGACGCTGTTTTACTTTTAAACCCTGATACATATTTTACGGACTATAGTTTAGTGGCTTGTTATAACAATTTAATGACGAGTAAAGCTATCGCATCTGGTGTTCAACTATACACACCAGTTGGTCTTCCTCAATATAGCGCTTCACATTTTATGCGTGGCGGATTAAACTATTTATTAAAAATTCCTATTTGGGGTTCAATCCTTAAAAATATTGGTTCAAGCGCACATGTAACTAAACCTAGTTTAGATAAAGCCGTTGGAACGCAGCAGGTAGGATGGATTTCTGGTGCTTTTTTAATGGTAAAAAAAGAGGCGATTGATAAAGTAGGTATGCTTGATGATTCGTTTTTTTTATATGGCGAAGAAGTAGAGTGGTGTTATAGACTTGGCAAAATTGGCAACCTAGAGCTTTATGGTAACTTAAGTGTGGTGCACTTAGAAGGCGTTAATATTTCTAATGCTAGTGGGAGCGAAGTAAATGATTATAACTATTTGTACGACAAAAAAGGACTGCAACTTATGGTATCCAATCATTTATTGGTGCGTAAAGTTTACGGAATACATTGGTGTTTATTTCACTACCTCAATTACATGTGGGGTTCGCTTATTTGCCTCATTGCAAATCCAATAAACCAGAAAAAAAATGCAGTACGGTTTATGCGTAATTGTTTGTTATTAACAACCTGGATGCCAGCAATACTATTGAATCTAAAAAAACTGTACAAAGTTTTGTAGACACTACAGTCCTATCAATCCCTTTAAGGTATCAATTCTAAATTTTACAATAGGCCAAAATTGTTGAGGTTTACCTTTAAGTGTATAGCCAATGCCGAGTACAATAGCTGCGCCTAATTTGATTAAATACTCGACAATCTTTTTAATATAACTGATCGTACCAATGGACAGCGTTCTGGTTTTTTCGCCACGGCCCATACCGCTTGCAACATTGTATAAATAGGTAGCCGTAAGTTTTTTTGTTTCTACAATATGATGCACTATAATCGAAGGGTCATAATAAATAGTATGCCCAAGTTTCATAATGCTATAAAAAAGGGCTTTGCCTTCGCCACCAATTCTAACGGTTCCTACTACTCCAGGAAGCGCTTCATTAAAACCACCTACTTTATTATAAATATCTTTTCTAACAATCATATTTGACTCAAGTGGATACTTGCCATTTTTAAAAGCGGTATATGTTTCGCTATAATGAAAATGACCCACCATAGAAGAAACATAATAACTCATCCAGCTAGGTTCTTGTGGTATATACTTTGGAATGATTCGACCACCAAATCCAACACGGTCTGGGTAGGTAGTAATGTGGTTTAAAATATTTTGTACAAAATCTGGAAATGCCACTGCATCATCATCCATAAAACAAAGCCACTGACCAGAAGCTAGTTTAGCACCGGTATTTCTTGCAAATGAAGCACCCTGTTTAGTTTCGGAAGTGATAATAAAATTACCTAGTGGGTGTGCTGCTCTCCAATCATTGGCGATTTGCAAACTGTTATCCGTAGAGTTATTGTCTACAAAAACAACTTCAAAATCATTTAAGTTAGCATAACCCGTATATAAACTATCGAGAGCACCAGTAATATAACTGGCTCTATTATAACTACAAATGACAATAGATAACATTAATCCTTTTTAGACCTTACATAAAATACAATAGATCCAATAGCCAATAACCAAACGAGTGATACCGCACCCAAACCTAATTTATTAGCTAAAATAACTTCGGTTGGTTCAAACTTAAATGTTATTTTATGAGTGCCAGCTGGAACTTCGATGCTTCTTAACACATAGTTACATTTATATATCGGGGTTTCTTTATCATCTATAAATGCTTTCCACCCATAGGTATAATAGATTTCACTAAACACAGCTAATTGTTTTGAACTAGAGGTACTTGTATATTCCATTTGGTCGTTTTGCTTGCGCACTAATTTAATGCTTGCTAAACTATCTATTGCATATGCGGTATCTAATTTCCAATCTTGCTTTTCAACAACCGCTTGAGTTTTTGGATCGAAACTAGTAATTGCTTTCATCACTGCAGCTGCATCTGGTTGAACAGAAACACTTTGAACAAACCATGCATTACCAAGCGCATCAGGATTAGGAATGGTGTCTCTATTGATATCACCCTGAATAAAATACTTGGTATTTAACATATTTGCTGTTGGCATGCAATTTGGAAATTTGTACCATTGATTTTCAATTAAGTCTTGGTATATGCTCAACTTTGCTGGGTGATATCCACCAACATTATGATGGAAATACGAAATTTTAGCACCTTGATTAAACGCAGTATTAATTCCTTCGCGTAAATCAAATACACGGTAATAACTCTTGTCTTTTAAGATAGCAATATCTGTAGCAGTAGGATTAAAATTAGCTTCTACCTCTTCCTTTTCATAAAAATCTGATGTATTTAAGTATTGTAAATCAACTTTAAATAAATCAAATAATGCGATAAAGCCAATTGCAACAATAAAAATAACTTTTGAAATAAACTTTCTGTAATATAAAAAAATTGCAATTATAAAGACTATAGATAATCCAATGGATTTAAACAAGTCCGTCAAGTACATATCTTTTCGATATGATGCAAAAAGATCAATAATATACTCATTTTGACCTTTCTCTGGAATTGCATTCCTCAATAATGCTTCTTTTTTTTCATTATTAATAATTTCGATTTCATTCGTACTTATAAACGTTTGAATCAAATAAAACGAAAATGCAAAAGCAAATAAAGTGAGTGTTATAATTAAACCTGGTTTAATTAATTCCCAAAAAGTTTTTTGAGTATCTTTAAAATTGTTTAGAATTCCTTGTAAACATAATACAGCCATTATGTCTAATAGTAAATTAGGAATCACCATAATCATACTAGGAGCTCTAAACTTATTGTAAAAAGGTAAATGGTCTAACATAAAGACGTTAAAGCTTTCGAAGTATAATCCATAAGAAAGCAAAAGTGATAGGATAATTGTAGATCCAATCCAAAAACGGTGTTTGATATTTTTTAAACCAAAACCAATCAGTGCAATTAAACCAAATAAAAAACCTATGTATGGTGGTCCGGCAGTAGCTCCTATGCCACCCCAATAAAAATAATTATTATTATAATCTTGTAATTCCTGTACTTTAATTTCACTTTTGTTTAAACTACCACCACCGTATATATTTGGGAATAATAAAACCAGTGGCTCTGTAGGGTACATGCTATATTGTAGAGCATAATTATTACTTAAACCATCGTTAATTTTATCGCTATCTTTTTTTGCAAGTGCCGAGCCACCTCTTATGGAAGCTTTTCCATAGTTATAAGTACTAAATAGCATTGGCGCATTACTTAAAATACCAAGTAGTATCACTATAGCAGCCCCAGCAAAACATTGTACAATTGATTTGTAAGCTTTTGCTTTAATCCAAACAATTAAATAGTGCACTGAAATAAATCCTGCAATGATAAAAGTGTAGTAGGCTATTTGAAGGTGGTTACATCCAAATAGTTCGGTACTTGCAATGGCGAGTAATATGAGCCCTGAAATAAATTTTCGTTCGTAAACGAGTAATAATGATCCAATAAAAAATGGCATGTAAGCAATGGCATGTAATTTGGTAATGTGCCCAACTACAGCAATGATTGGATTGTAAGTTGCAAATCCATATCCTAAGGCTCCAACAATACCAATTAAATAATGAACACCTAGTACCTGCGATAAAAAGTAAAAGGCAAGGCATGCCAAGAAAAAATATCCCATTGGTTCAGGTAGGCCCATTTGAAATATTGCGTCTAACTTACCCAATGAATAGGCAAACGGTATGATGCCAGTAATTTGATAGGCAGGCATTCCAGCAAACATTCCATTTGTCCAATAAGGAAGGGCGCCTGTTGCTTCTTTACTTTTGAGTGCATCTTGCGCCATACCTTGCCACTGAACCACATCCGATTGTTGTAAAACTTTACCTTGTAAAATAGGCTTACAATAAAAGAAGGTAACTATTAAAAATACTCCAACTGCAATTAGATGCGGAATTATTGATTTCAGGTTCAACTGCTTCATGTATATGTATTTATCAGATGTTACAAACCTAACAAAATTTTACTTTAAAATACCTTTCGATCCTAACAAATAAGCAACTTACACGTATTTTTAGAGTATTTTTAAACACATGAAGCGATTTCAATTTTATTCTAAAATTACATTTATTTGTAATATATTATTTTGTTATTGTTTGTTCATCAGAGCAACCAAAATAGGAGAAGTTTCCAACGACCTCCTTTTATCATTTAGTTCAGTTATTGTCATTTTAGGATGGTTTGTTGCTCCAATACTCACCGTATTTGAAAACATTTACCTTTTTTGGTTGTTTATTAAAAAGAAAGACTCCGGACTTGCATCATGGAGAATTGTAGCCACCATACTCTTTTTGATGATTCAAATATTTGTTCACTTTATAATGCCTGCATGATTCATACAATTTTAAAAGACAAGCCAACCAAGTTATTTGTAAGTATTGCTGCTTTTTTTGTAGCCAATGCACTGATTGCTGAATGTATAGGGGGGAAAATATTTTCACTTGAAAAAGTATTTGGTATGTCGCCTTCCAACTTTAATATATTTGGTCAATCTGGTTTGGCTTTTAATTTAACCTGTGGTGTATTATTATGGCCACTTGAATTTATTGTTACCGACATTGTTAACGAATATTATGGCCCAAAAGCAGTAAAGCGCATTAGCTACACTGCAGTGATACTAATCATTTATGCTTTTGTAATGTTTTATGGAGCTATGCATGTTGCACCCGCCGATTTTTGGATTACTTCTAAGCAAACAGAAGGTATTGATAATATGCAAACAGCGTTTAGTGGCATATTCGGACAGGGTATGTGGATTATTGTTGGTAGCATTACAGCATTTTTAGTAAGCCAGATCATTGATGTAACTGTCTTTCATAAAATCAAAAAAATGACAGGCGAAAAGTGGGTATGGCTTAGAGCCACAGGTTCTACAGTGGTATCTCAACTGGTAGATAGTTTTATTGTTTTGTTTATTGCATTTAAAATAGGGAATGGATGGTCTTGGCAATTGGTACTTGCCATTTGTCTACTTAATTATGCCTATAAATTTACAATGGCAATTTTATTAACACCACTCATTTACATTATCGAAAAGCAAATTGATCATTACCTAGGACAAGAAACCGCTCAAAAAATGAAACGTGCAGCCATGGGTATCGAAAACGAATAGTTTTACATCGTTTTCACAAGTGTAGCAACAACAATTTTATCGATAGGTAGGCTCATTGCGCCTTCAGATAAATTGTCTAGCGCAATCCATCTGGTATGCTCGGCTTGACCATTTTTATCTGCAACTTCTTCTGGCTTAAAATCAAAAGCCTTTGACCTAGTTTTAAGTGGTTCTAAACTTATCGGATTCACACGGTAGTAGATAGATAAAATTTGATCACCTACTCTAAATGCCGATGGCTGATAAAAATCGGTGGTATAAATATGATCTCCAACTGTTACATCTAGTCCGGTTTCTTCTTTAAATTCCCGCACCAAACAATCACGTGTGCCTTCACCAAATTCGAGGCCACCACCTGGTAGTTTTGTATAATAATCACCCCTAATATATTCGTCACTCACTAGTAAACCATGAGCTGGATCTATTAAAACGCCGTATACGCGAACTGTAATGTGTGGCATATTAAAACCATTTCTTTTTCATAAAATACCAGCTAATGATACCAGCAATACCTAACGATAAGCCAATGGGAATATAAAAGGAGTAGGGGTTGTGAGCGCCAGGTATATGGTCTACGTTCATCCCATAAATACTTGCGACCATCACAGGAAGGGATAAGATAATGGTGATGGACGTTAAGCGTTTCATCACATTGTTAAGGTTGTTACTAATGATGCTTGCAAAGGCATCTAGGGTACTGGTTAATATATTAGTATAAATATTTGCCATTTCAAGCGCCTGGCTAGTATCTACAATGAGGTCATTTAAAAATTCACGTTCTTCTTCATTGAGTCCTAAAAAATTGGTACGCTCTAATTTCATCATAAGCATCTCATTGCTTCGAAGCGCAGTAACAAAGTATACCAAGCTTTTTTGAATACGCATTAGGTTCAGTAAATCAACATTACTATTGCTCTGATATAGGCTAGACTCGTACTGGTTACGTCTAATATTAATTTCCTTCAAAAATTCCATAAAGTTTTGAACTACTTTTTCAAAAACTTTTAAGATCATCATGTTCTTTTTGTCCGGATGTCTTTTTTGGAATGAGTTTAAAAACTTA
>JBIIZN010000086.1:0-7547 GCA_044346275.1 Sediminibacterium sp. | reverse complement strand
CTTAAAGAAATTAGCCTTGGAGAAGAGCGTGGCTTTGGACTGGATCCAAGTAATGTAACCGTCGAAAAATTCCCATTAATTGTAGCGCCTGTTTCTAATTTAAATTTAAAGCGCACCGATTTTGAAGAACCCGACGAGGACACAGAAGATAGTTTAGGATAAGCGTTCTATACTTCTTTCAAACTCACTTTTTTAGCAGTTACTTCTAATGCATACTCCATGCCATGCTTGATGGCGTAGTTTTCTTTGTCGTGACTTACAGGAAAATCGTAACATACTGGATAATTATATGCAGCAACTGCTGCTTCTATAATTTCATATACGGTTGCACCAAACGCCGGATCCGAATCTTTGGTTTGTGTAAACCCACCAACTACAAGCCCAGCAAGATTTTTAAGCATGCCGCTTCTTTTTAACTGAAGCATCATGCGGTCTATATTGTATTTGTATTCACCAATATCTTCTAAAAATAAAATGGCATTTTTTGTTTGTAAACCCGAAGCAGTTCCAATAGCGTGTGCTACAAGGGTTAAATTACCGCCAACTAATTTTCCGGAGGCCGTTCCAAGTTTATTAAGTGCGTGTGTCGCTGATTTATAGTTTGCTTTTTTACCTTGTAAAGCATGTTTTAAGGAGAGCACCCATTCGTTATTTGATTGTCCATTATTAAAAGCACCAGCCATGGGTGCATGCAGCGAAGCTATTTTTAATGCCTGCGTACAATGGTTATGGAGTAGTGTGATATCACTAAATCCAATTACCCATTTAGGATGTTTTTTAAACGTTTTAAAATCAAGTAAATCAATAATTCGGCTCATTCCATAACCACCCCTGCCGCATAAAACCGCCTGCACATTTTTATCATCGAGCATTTCTTGTAAATCTGTGGCACGCGCCTCGTCGGTAGCTGAAAAATAATGATGCTGCGTTCCAAGGGTTTTGCCAATTTTTACCTTGTAACCCCAAGCTTCTAAGGTACTGATACAAGTAGCTGCTTTTTTTGCTGGAAGGGTGCCAGACGGGCAAACAATACCAATGGTGTCGCCCTTTTTGAGGTAGGGTGGAATTTTGATCATGTGGCAATTTAGGATTTTCAAGCAGTATAGACAAGCCGTTTCAAAAAGGCTTTAGAGAACGGCGCTTCTTTTGTACTTTTGTAACCTATTATGAGTACACCCAAACGATATTTAATTACAGCAGCCCTTCCTTACGCGAATGGGCAAAAACATATAGGTCATTTGGCCGGCGCATACCTGCCTGCCGATATTTACGTGCGTTATTTAAAAGCACAAAAAAGAGATGCGGTATTTGTTTGTGGTAGTGATGAGCATGGAACCGCTATTCCTATTCAGGCTACCAAAGAAGGAACCACAGCGCAGGCCATTATTGACAAGTACCACCCTTTAATGGAACAAAACTTTAAAGACCTAGGTATTGCCTTTGATGTATACCACCGCACCAGTGACCCACTGCACCACCAAACAGCGCAGGAATTTTTTACCAAACTTGAAGCCAACGGCGATTTAGAAACAAAGGAAACCGAACAATATTTTGACGAGAGCGCACAAACATTTTTAGCAGACCGCTACATTAAAGGCACATGCCCATCTTGTGGTTATGATAGTGCCTACGGTGACCAGTGCGAGAAATGTGGCAAGAGCTTAAGTCCCGAAGAACTCATTAACCCAGTGAGTACTTTAAGTGGCAACGCGCCTATTAAAAAAACAACGACACACTGGTACTTACCACTTAATAGACACGAAGAGTTTTTACGCAACTGGATTTTAGAAGAACATGGAAATGACTGGAGACCTAGTGTGGTTGGGCAGTGTAAGAGTTGGATAGATGGTGGTTTACAGCCACGCGCTGTTACCCGCGATTTAGATTGGGGCGTAAGAGTGCCTTTAGCAGGTGCCGACGGCAAAGTGCTCTACGTTTGGTTTGATGCACCAATAGGTTATATCAGTGCCACCAAGCAGTGGGCACTTAATACAGGTAAAGATTGGAAACCTTATTGGGAAGATAAAGACACCAAGCTGGTGCACTTTATTGGAAAAGATAATATTGTATTTCACTGTATTATTTTTCCAGTGATGCTTAAACTTCATGGAAATATTTTACCCACAGATGTTCCTGCCAATGAGTTCATGAATTTGGAAGGCGACAAAATGAGCACCAGTCGCAATTGGAAATTAGACATGCAGGATTACATCACCGACTTTGTCAATAAAGAAAATGGTGGCCCACAAATGGCGGATGCACTCAGGTACTACCTCACACAAATAGCACCTGAAACCAAGGACAGTGAATTTATGTGGAAGGGATTTCAAGACGCCATCAATTCCGAACTTGTTAGTGTGTTTGGCAATTTTGTAAACCGTTCACTCGTTCTCATGCACAAGCTTTGTAACGGCAAAGTGCCTCCTTACCACACAGATATAGAAGATAGTGAAGACGCCTCTGTTAAAGAAGCGATTGCTGCTACTGCAAAAAAAGTAGGCGAGCTCATTGAAGGGTACCGTTTTAGAGAAGCACTTTTTGAAGTGATTGCACTTGCCAGAATTGGTAATGGCTATATGCAAAAGAAAGAGCCTTGGATTGTTGCCAAGCAACTAGCCGAAAATCCGGCTGCACAAAAACAAATTGACAACTGTTTACATTTATGTTTACAGCTCACTGCTAACCTAGCTATTTTGGCGCAACCATTTTTACCATTTACTGCAAAAAAGATTTGCCATTTATTAAAAGTAGTAGATAAAATACTCGATTGGGAAAATGCGGGCAGCTTAAAACTTTTAAGCGTGGGATACACGCTTCGTGCACCAGAATTATTATTTAGAAAAATTGAAGACGAAGAAATTGCAGCGCAAATACAAAAACTAAATGACGCAGCTCAAATTAAAAAAATGGAAACAGCAAATACGCCAACAACAACGTCAGCATCAGCACCAACAACATCTGCAATAGCTGCTGTTAAGCCTGAAATTGTATTTGATGATTTTGCAAAAATAGATTTGCGTGTGGGCACTATTGTTGCCGCGTCTAAAGTTGAAAAAGCAGACAAACTGCTACAACTCAGCGTAGACCTAGGTTTCGAAACACGCACCATTGTGTCTGGTATTGCGCAGCATTTTGAACCAGAAAGCATTGTTGGAAAGCAAGTAACCGTAGTGGTTAATTTAGCACCACGTAAAATGAGAGGCATCGAAAGCAATGGTATGATACTTATGGCCGAAGATGCCAATGGAAAACTCCATTTTATTAACCCATCAGACAATATTAACCCAGGAAGCGGTGTGAGCTAATTAAGAATAGCTCACACACTCTTTATTTTCTTTATCGGTATAGGCTAGACCTTTCTCTTTTAAAACTTCGGCAGGTACACCATTCCACTTATTAGGAACATTACCCGCATACCCTAAATCTTTAACACCCATTTCTGAAGTGTAAAAACCAGTAAGCGTTAAATCACGCATGAGGTTAAAAAAGGTGACACCTTGTTTATTTTTAGGATCCGCTTTTTCTGGATAGGCAATTTGATCCACCATTTTAATTTGGTCTGCAGCAGAACAGTCTACAAATGCTTTGTCAAACTGCTTAAAGCACTGCATGTCAAGCCAGCGTAGGCCACCACGCATAGGCGTTTGATGCTCTGGCATGTCTTTTACTATAAAGGCGATAAATTCAGGTACTTTAGCCTCTGTAGCACTTCCACTGATGGCGTCTTTAGGTACAATGATATCTGAAAGCATGGTAATGGTAGCTAGTTCATGCGCTGTAAAAAATTCAGGCTCTGCTTCCACTTTTTTAAGGTGGTCTTTTTCTTCTTGCATACGGTCGGCGAGTAGTGCTTCCGCGTCTGCTGCTACTTTTTTATCATCAGAACTTTTACAGGCCTGCACTACTACTCCCGTAGCAACGGTACCTACAACAAGGGCTTTGATGGATTTTCTTCTGTCCATAATAATCGTATTAAAAGTTACAGATTTTGTTTTTTAAGTTGGTCGATGATGTATTCGCTTGCACGCATACTGAGCGCCAAAATGGTCCAAGTGATATTTTTATCTGCTTGCGATGTAAATTGGCTTCCGTCTACACAGAATAAATTTTCACAATCATGTGCCTGACTCCACTTGTTTAACACCGATGTTTTTTTATCGTTACCCATGCGCGCTGTTCCTGCTTCATGAATAATGTTTCCTGGATTTGAAAGACCATAATTGTTAGACGCATCATCTTCTCCACCCCAAGTAATAATAGCACCCATATTGTGCATGATTTCCTTGAAGGTTTCTTTCATGTGCTTGGCCTGTTTGATTTCATAATCAGAGTGCTTGGTATGAAAACGAAGTACCGGAATGCCATACTTGTCAACCACAGTAGGATCAATTTCACAATAGTTATCGATGGTTGGAACTGCTTCGCCTCTTCCTCCCATACCTACGCTAGCGCCATAAAAAAAGCGTGCATCTTCTTTTAAGGAAGCGCCATATCCACCTGCTTCTTTTGTTTTACCATGCACGGCAAATTTTCCGTTAAGGCCTTGCATGCCAAATCCAAAACCATAAGAAGGTTGTGTCATACCACCCCAGTACTCGATGTGGTATCCACGTGGGAAATCAAGTTTTGCTTTTTTATTATCAAGCCACCAAGGTGTGTAAATATGCATACCACCAACGCCATCTTCGTTATAACGTTTACGGTCAAATAAATCTGGGAGTACGCCACCGAGTGCTGCACCCGTAGAATCATGTAGGTATTTACCAAGTACATTACTGCTATTGGCAAGTCCATTTGGATGACGTTGTGATTTTGAATTAAGCATTAAGCGCGCTGTTTCACAAGCACTTGCCGCAAGCACTACCACACGGCCCTGTACTTGATATTCAAGACCATCCATTTTATTTACATACGCCACGCCGGTTGCTTTACCTTCTTTATTGGTAAGTACTTCACGGGCCATGGCTTGTGTAATAACATCTACATTGCCTGTTTGTACCGCAGGTCTAATAAGCGCGGTAGAAGAAGAAAAATCGGCAGCAATTTTACAACTTCTGTTACACTGACCACAATAAAAACACTCGCCTCTATCTTTATTAATTTGCTTGGTTAATACAGAAAGTCTTGAAGGATATACAGGAATACCAGCGCTAATAGCGGCTTTTTTCATGTATAGTTCATGCAGCCTTGGTTTAGGTGGCGGTAAGAAAATACCATCCGGATCATTTTCCAATCCTTCATTGGTACCAAACACACCCAGTAGTTGATCTATTTTATCGTAATACGGTTTTACATCTTCATAACCAATTGGCCAGTCGGCACCGAGGCCATCAATGCTATGGCGTTTAAAATCTTTGGGACCAAAACGTAGAGAGATACGACCCCAGTGGTTGGTTCTTCCACCCATCATACGCGCACGCCACCAATCCCATTTTTGAGAACCTTCGGCCATGGTATAAGGCTCACCATCAATTTCCCAACCCCAAAAACATCCATCAAATTCACCAAACGGACGGTACTTAGAACTTGCCCCTCTGCGCTTAGATTCCCAAGGATTTTTTAATTGAGACGAATGCTTTACTGGATCATAATCGGCACCTGCTTCTAATAAGCAAACCTTAAGTCCCGCACTCGCTAAAACGTAAGCAGCCATACCACCACCAGCACCCGATCCCACAATCACTGCGTCGTACTGCTTAGCCGTTTTTTTAATTTGAAATTCTCCCATATGTAAAGTTTTTAGAGATATTAATTAGCGAAGAATGAAAATAAGATTTTTTAAGCAAAAAAAACCGCTCCAATTGATTTTGGAACGGTTTTGTGAAAATTGATTCAAAGTATGTTTAACTAGCTACAACCCATGCTGTTTCCGCAGTTTAAACACTTGTAACAAGTACCACTTCTGATGGTGATATGTCCGCAAGTATTACATGCTGGGGCGTCAGATTGCATGTTTTTTGCTGCTGCATTTACAGCGTCCATTCCAGCTGGTGCAGCTGCTGTAGCTGCAACATGTTGTAGTTTTTGTGCAGTAGCTGGTGCAGTAGCAGGCGCTGTTACGCGAATGCTGCTTAATTCTGGTTTACCCAACAAAGTTGCTTCACCATCTTCTCCTCCTGTATTTTCTACTTGTGGGCGGTCTAATACGTGTACTAAATCTGTTCTATTTAAGTACTCGTAAGCAAGCGCTCTAAACACGAAGTCTACAAGTGATGTGGTTGTTTTGATATTTGGATGATCTACCATACCTGAAGGTTCAAATTTGGTAAATACAAACTTCTCTACAAACTCTTCTAGCGGCACACCATATTGTAAGCCCACAGAAATGGCAATAGCAAAGCAGTTCATAAAGCTTCTTAAAGTAGAACCTTCTTTTGCAAGATCAATAAAGATTTCACCTAAAGTGCCATCTGCATATTCGCCTGTGCGTAAGAAAATAACTTGTCCGCCAATTTTTGCTTTTTGCGTAAAGCCTCTGCGCTTAGAAGGTAAAGATTTCTTTTCTACGATGCCAGATAACAAACGTTTTAATTTGGTATCGGTAGAAGCATTCATTCTTTTTTGAACCTCTTCTAATAATTCTTCAACGGTTAATTGACCTAAATCAACAATACTTGAACCTGCTTCTGATGCAGTTGCAGTAGCTGTTTCAGCGGCTTCTGCAGTGGTATCGTCGGTTTTCTTTTTCTTGTCTGATTTATTGCTTAATGGTTGACTTAATTTAGAACCATCTCTGTAAATCGCGTTTGCTTTTAAGCCTAATTCCCAACTTAACATGTAGCTGTCAGAAATATCAGATACGCTCGCTTCGTTTGGCAGGTTGATGGTTTTTGAAATCGCACCTGATAAGAATGGTTGACAAGCACCCATCATTCTGATGTGACCGTGTGCATGGATATAACGCTCACCTTTTTGACCACACTTATTAGCGCAATCAAATACAGATAAATGCTCGTCCTTTAAATATGGAGCACCTTCTACTGTCATGGTACCACATACATAATCGTTTGCTTCTGCAATTTGATCTTCTGTGAAACCAATCGCTTCTAATAAATTAAAGCTCCAGTCTGCATATTCTTCTTCTTTAAATCCTAAACGCTCCATACAAGCATCGCCTAATGTAAAGCGGTTGAAAATAAATCCGATTTCGAATGCAGATTTTGCTGCACCATTTAATTTATCAATTTCTGCTTGTGAAAATCCTTTTGCCAATAAAGCCGCAGAATTCACGTGTGGCGCACCTTCGAAGCTTGCATGACCCACAGCATAATTTACAATCGCATCCACCTGAGCAGGCGTGTATTTTAAATTCTTTAATGCTTGTGGTACAGACTGGTTGATGATTTTGAAATATCCACCACCAGATAATTTTTTAAACTTCACAAGTGCAAAGTCAGGCTCTACACCCGTTGTATCGCAATCCATTACAAGACCAATCGTTCCTGTTGGTGCAATTACCGTTGTTTGTGCGTTTCTGTAACCATATTTTTCACCTAATTGTACCGCGTCATCCCAAGCTTTGGTTGCCGCTTTTAAAAGTACATCTG
>JBIIZN010000085.1:0-7687 GCA_044346275.1 Sediminibacterium sp. | reverse complement strand
AAATAAACTAACCTTTAAAACCATAATTGACGTTAATTTTTGTAAAACCCGCTTAAATTGATTTGACAAAACAGGCTAGATGCTGCATTTTTGCCAGAATATGCAACCCATTGATCATTTTTATCCACTATTAAATACCCCAAGCAAGGTAATTATTACCATGCACCAGAAGCCGGATGGTGATGCCATGGGGTCGACCCTTGGATTGTATCATTTTTTAAAGTCCCTTGGACATGATGCTGTTGTGATTTCACCTACCAATTGGGCCGATTTTTTAGATTGGATGCCAGGTATCAATAAGGTGATTGATTTTGAAAAAAAGAGAGATGCAGCGCTAGCACTTATTAATGATGCCGACTATTTATTTTGTCTAGATTTTAATACCCTTAGCAGAACCAAAAACATGGAAGCGCCACTTGGAAATGCAAAAGGAGCAAGAATTTTAATTGACCATCATCAACAACCACAAACCGAAGTGTTTGCTTATGGTGTGAGTGATACGAGTAAAAGTTCTACCTGTGAAATGGTGTATGATATCATTATGGCTTCTGAAAACGGAGCACATATTTCACTTGATGTGGCAACTTGTTTATACACGGGTTTAATGACGGATACAGGTTCTTTTAGATTTCCAGCCACCACAGCATCGGTACACCGTATGATTGCACATTTAAAAGATTTAGGACTTGACCATACTGTCGTACATAGTCATATATTTGATAATTCATTAGAAAGTAGACTCAGGTTTATTGGATATGCTTTACTTAATCGTATGGAAGTTTTGTATGAATGTAATACTGCAATTATGTATATTACAAAGCAAGATTTACAACGCTTTGATATTAAAACAGGTGATACAGAAGGTCTGGTGAATTACTTATTAGGTATCAAGGGTATGAAACTTGGTGCCATTGTGATCGATAGAGATGAGGAACGTAAATGGAGTTTTAGAAGTAAGGGCGCATTTGATGTAAATGCTTTTGCTAGAAAACATTTTGAAGGAGGTGGACACGTAAATGCAGCAGGAGGAAGGAGTGATGAGAATATTGAAACAACTTTACATACATTTAAAGAGGTCTTAAAAGACTATTATAATCAACTACAATGAAAATGATCAAATCAACACTATCGCTATTAGCAGCAGTTATTATTTTTGCGAGCTGTAATCAGTTCGAAAAAACACCTTCAGGTATGCCTTACAAAATTACAAAAGGTAATAGTAAAGAACTTTTAAAACACGGACAAATTATAAAGTTTAACATCGAATACAAATTAAAGTCTAAGGACACAGTATTAGGTTCATCCTTTGGGCACATACCTGCATATGACATTATTGATACATCCAGAAAGGAAAAATATACTTTCAAAGAGATAATTACAAAATGTGCGCCTGGCGATAAACTGGAATTTTCTATAAGTGTTGATTCCTTAATTAATATGGGTCAGATGGATCCCAACGATAAGATATTTAAAAAAGGTGATTTTATTAATGGTAAATTAGAAGTGATTGCTGCATTTGCAAATGAAGACTTATACATAGTTGATCGTAATAAAGAATTTGAAAAAGAAAAAGTATCCGAAATTGCTGCAGTTAAAAAATATGCTGAAAGCAAAAACATGAAAACTGTTTCAACAAAAAGCGGCGCGTTAGTAGAAATAACAAATCCAGGTGTAGGTCAAAAGGCTGATTCTGGATTCCAAGTTTCAGTAATGTACAAAGGGTATATTGCTGATAAAGAGGGAAAAGTATTTGATGCCAATATGGGCAAACCAGCACCAGAAAACAATCCAATTGATTTTATTATTGGTCAACAAAGTGTTATACCAGGTTGGGAAGAAGGTTTAAAATTTTTTGCTAAAGGAGGAAAGGGTCGTATTGTAGTCCCTTCATTTTTAGGATATTTCCAACAAGGACGTCCTCCATTTATTGCTCCTTATGCTAACCTATGTTTCGACATAGAAATCGTTGACGTAAAATTAGCGCCACCACCACCACCACCACCAGCTCCAGGAACAGGTATGCCAGGTATGCCAGGTGGAGCACCTAGAAAATAATTTTTAAAGAAATTTTAGAAAAAGCCTCAACTGAAATGTTGGGGCTTTTTTATTGTAAATAACTGCAAAGTGTTACTACTTCCTTTGCCTCTTTAACGTCATGTACCCTTAATATGGAGGCACCATGAAATAGAGCGGCGGTATGTAAAACAGTAGATCCGTTAAGAGCCTCAGCAGGAGTAATGCCAAGTGTTTTATAAATGGTAGATTTTCTTGAAACACCTATTAACAGTGGCTTTTGATAAGTAGTAAAAGCTTCTAAATTGGATATCAATTCAAAATTTTGAGTAGGGGTTTTGCTAAATCCAAAACCTGGATCTAGGATGAGTTGTTGTATGCCAGCATCCTTTGCATTGGCACATGTTGATGTAAAAAATTGATGCAAAACCGGCACTATACTGGCCTCATTTTTTATACAATGCATTTCATCTTTACTTTCATTTACATGCATTACAACGCATGGAACATTCAATGATGCGATAGTTGAAAACATAGCAGCATCGTATTGACCGCCACTAATATCATTGATAATATGTGCTCCAGCCTTTACAACCTCTTTTGCTACCTCACTATGGTAGGTGTCTACCGAGATAAATAAATCAGGGAACGCTTTTACAAGAGCTTCAATAAATACACCAATTCTGTCGAGTTCTTCAGAGGCCGAAATGGCAATGGCTCCGGGCCTGGTACTTTGCCCACCTATATCAATGATGGATGCTCCATCCAATTGCATTTTACCTGCTAGGTCAATAGCTTCGGAAATACCCGTAACCCGGCTATTTTGGTAAAACGAATCGGGTGTAACATTCAAAATCCCCATAATCAGGGGTTTTGTGCTTTGTAGGGTTTTTCCTTGGCTATTTAGTGTCAACATTCTGAGGTTTCAATTATATTGCATCCGCTTCAAAGATATTACCAAAGGATCAAAACTAGACCTATAAAATGAGCAGTACCAATCAGGCATATGATGCGGCTATTTTAGCTTGTAGAGATATTTTTATTAAAAAAACAAAGGATTACGGAACTGCTTGGCGTGTTTTACGCACCATTTCTGTGGTGGATCAAATATTTATTAAGGCACTTCGCATTAGAACCATCCAAGATTTGCAAACCCAAAAAGTAGGGGATGATATCAATTCTGAATTCAAGGGTATTGTAAATTATGCTGTTATAGGTCTTATTCAACTATCATTAGGTAATCCTCAAGTAGAAGAATTACCTGTTGATCAAGTAGAAAAACTCTATTTACAATATGTAGATTTTGCCCGTCAAACAATGCTTGATAAAAACCATGATTATGGTGAAGCCTGGCGTGATATGAGTCAAGAAAGCTTTGCCGATTTGATACTCATGAAACTTATGCGCATCAAACAAATTTTGGGCAACGATGGCAAAACACTCATAAGTGAAGGTATTGATGCCAACTATGTAGACATTTTAAATTACTCTGTTTTTGCACTTATTTTAATATCCGAAGGCAAACATTAAAACCCTCAGCATGAAAAAATTAAACACACCCATTAGAGTTTTTGTAGGATTGTTGTTTATCTTTTCTGGACTTATTAAAGCCAATGATCCGCTAGGATTAAGCTATAAAATGCAGGAGTTTTTTGAAGTATGGGGTTTTGATTTCTTAAACCCATTAAGCTTGTTTTTATCGCTTAGCATGAATGTATTGGAAGTATTTGCCGGCATAGCCATTATTGTAAATTGGCAAACCAAAAAAATCACCTGGCTTTTATTTGTTCTCATATTATTTTTCACCTACTTAACAGGGTATGCTTTATTTTCAGGAAAAATTAAAACCTGCGGTTGTTTTGGTGATTGTTTACCACTAACACCAGCAATGTCATTTACCAAAGACATTGTACTTGGTGTACTTATTGTTATTTTATTAGCAACCAATTCTGGCAAAGCAAGCAAAGGCATTTTTGGCAAAATAGTACTATATACCGTAACGCTTGGTACTGCTGCTTTTCAGTGGTATGCTTTAACTTATTTACCGGTTGTAGATTGTTTACCATTTAAAAAAGGTAACGATATTGTAATTCAAATGAAAGTGCCTGTTGGGGCTATTCCTGATAGCACGTCGATCGAATTTATTTATACCAAAAATGGTAAAGAAGTACGTTTTGATCAAGCAAATTTTCCAACAGATTTTGATAGTACTTATGTATATGTAGATAGAAAAGATAAAGTAGTAAGAAAAGGAAATGGCCTCGTCGCTAAAATTGTAGATTTTAATTTAACAACTAAATCAGGCACTGACACAACATCAGCTTTATTTGAAAAGCAAGATCCATATGTTCTTGTTTTTGCAAAAGAAATGAACGGTGCAGAAAAATGGAGGAATGAGTTCCTGACAATTTTTAAAAAATTACAAGCTCAAAATATTGATGTCATACTTGTTACACCTGAAGCGGAAAGAGCAGCCTCTCTGTTTGGAAACATCAATATTGTTACTGCCGATGCTACCGTTATCAAAACAGCAGCGCGTGTTATTCCAACCTATTTTTTAATGCAACATGCAGTTATTAAAGAAAAAGTAGCAGCACCATCTATTGACAAACTTTTTACCTCAATCAATAACAAGTAATGATTCGTTTCATTACCAAAAAATTAGGTTACGGACTTCTCGTATTAATAGGAGTAGTGGTGGTAGTGTTTTTTTTATTTCAAGGTTTTGGTGATCCTGCCCGCTTGGTATTAGGTCAAAGTGGCGACAGTATCACCATTAGAAATATCAAAAAAGAATTGGCATTGGACAAGCCAAAATCTAAACAGTTTTTATTGTACCTGAATGATGTTTCACCTATTGGACTTTATAGCGCATCAGAGATAGAATCAAAAAAAATAAAGGGATATTTTATTACTATAGGTGAAAAGCAACTAGGTATTAAATTCCCATACCTACGACGATCTTACCAGAGTAAAAAACAAGTGAGCGAAATACTCCTAGAAGCCATACCAGGTACTTTACTCCTTGCTTTTGCTGCGATGTTTGTAGCAACCCTATTTGGGATCTTATTAGGTATGTTAGCGGCTATCAAAAAAAACACCTGGATGGATAGTAGCGCCGTTTTTAGCAGTGTACTAGGCATTTCGGCTCCTTCCTTTTTTATGGGAATTATTATTGCTTATTTTTTTGGATTCGTACTCACAAAATATACGGGCCTTCAAATGACGGGCAGCTTGTATAGTATTGACCCATATGCAGGCAAAACACTCGAATTAAAAAACCTGATCTTACCAGCTCTTACATTAGGGTTAAGACCCATGGCCATTATAACACAACTTACCAGAAGCGCCATGCTTGATGTACTAGATCAAGATTATATACGCACTGCAAAAGCTAAAGGCTTATCAAATACAAGCATTTATTTTGTACACGCCTTGCCCAATGCATTAAACCCTGTAATCACTGCGGTTACGGGATGGTTTGCAGAATTATTAGCCGGCGCCTTTTTTGTAGAATATATTTTTGGCTGGAAGGGAATTGGTAAAGTAACGGTGGATGCACTAGAAAAATTAGACTTCCCAGTAGTAATGGGAAGTGTATTAGTAACGGCTACTTTTTTTATGCTGATAAATATCTTAGCTGATATTTTATATGTAGTGGTAGATCCCCGGGTTAAACTTACTGAATAATTACTTCTGAAATAATTTTTTCGCCAAATGCTTCATTGACTCTTTCAATGATTTGATTTTTTTGGTACATCAATTCGTTTTTTAGCGGCCCTACACTTGTGGTGATAAAAAGCTTTTGATTTACAATTTGAATTTTGTCGGTGTATTGAGCGATGGTTTTTCCCATGAGCTTCTCCCAAATTTCTTCGATCTGAATGGCACGCACGCCATTTTTTAAATGACTGCGTTGTAAAAATTTGTGAAGGGCTTCGCCAATAGAATATTCAGACATACTACAAAGGTAAGAGTTCAATCAGTTGGAAGGGTGTATTAATTGCATGTAGCTGTTGTTCAAGCCTTTGCGGATGGGTATCGGATATAAAAACCTGGCCGTCAGAAGTTGCACAAACCCATTTGAGTAATTCATACATACGGCTTTCATCTAATTTTTCAAAAACGTCATCTAAAAGTAAAATAGGCGTGAAGCCATTTTGTTGTTTTAATACTTCCCACTCAGCAAGCTTTAAAGCAAAGAGTAAGCTTTTGCGTTGTCCTTGTGACGCTTCATTTTTAAAAGCGGTTTGATCCATGGTAAATACAAGGTCGTCGCGATGTATCCCTTTTGTAGTTCGTTGTAGGATGCAGTCTTTTTGAAAATTTTGAGCTAGTAGTTCACTAAAAGGCATGGTTTGCAAAGGGCTTTCATATACCAGACTAATATGATCATCAGTGGCAGCAATGCGCTGGTATACTTTTGAAACAAGTGGAAAAAAGGTCTTTAAAAATTCCGTTCTTTTTTCAAAAATATATTGACCACTATTTACAAGTTGGTTATTGAGTACTTCTAAAAGCGTTATGTCTATTAGGCCATTGTCATTTGATTTTAATAAACTATTGCGCTGTTGCAAGACTTTGTTGTACGCAATTAAATGTTGCAAGTAAGGAGCGTCTATTTGAGATAGTAAAGTATCAAGGTATTTTCTTCTAGCTTCACTAGGGCCAATCATAAGTTCAATATCGTCGGGCGCAATCATAACAGTAGGATAGCGGCCAATATGATCTGAAAACTTTTTGTATTGTTCGTCATTTACGGCAAGTTCCTTTTTATTATTTTCTCTGACAATGCAAACCACTTTATGTGCCGTACCAGCAATAACATAATTACCTTCCACCCTTAACCCCTCGGTACCCCTTAAAACATTTTGAGCATCGGGGCGCGAGAAGTAACTTTTGGTAAAACTCAAATAATAAATACTATCCAATAAATTGGTTTTGCCGGTTCCATTTTTACCACAAATACCAACTATACGCTCCGAAAAAACAAAATCTCGGCGGGCGTAATTGCGAAACTGGGTGAGGGATAAATGGGTGAGCTGGAACATCTTGGCAAATTAAAGCACTAGTTTTCAAATTATTGGCACTTTGTTTGGGCTAAACCAATTAATTTTATAAAAAAAACGGTTGAAAACGATATTATCTGAAGCCCAGCTCGCATTAACTGTAAAAAGACTGGCACATCAAATTTTAGAAAACAACCTTCAATTAGCAGATACGGTGCTCATTGGACTCCAACCGCGTGGGATTTATTTAAGTGACCGCATTGTGCATGAGCTTATGCAGTTATTACCACCTAGTCAAATCGAATATGGTAAACTAGATATCACTTTTTACAGAGATGACGTGCGTAAGAGCCTGCATATTGCCAATGAAACGGATATTCCGTTTAGCATCGAAAACAAAAAAGTGGTATTAATAGACGACGTTTTATATACCGGACGTACCATTAGGGCAGCCTTAGACGCCTTGCTGGCTTTTGGTAGGCCTTCAAAAGTGTCTTTATGTGTACTCATTGATAGGAGGTTTAGTAGGGAGCTACCGATTCAGCCAGATTATGCCGGAAAAGCCATTGATACCATCATTACCCAAAAGGTAAAAGTGTGCTGGAAAGAGCGTGATCAGGTAGACGAAGTGGTGTTATTATAAGAGTTCATTTTACCATTCCATT
>JBIIZN010000084.1:0-7780 GCA_044346275.1 Sediminibacterium sp. | reverse complement strand
TCTGTGTTTTTGCCACTTTTTCATTACTCTATGTAATTATATCCAATCACTATTTCGAGTACAAGTATGCATACATGCATAGTGATAAGTCGTTACAGCCCGAATATTTACTCAGTTGTTTTTGGGAGGGTCAAGAAGGGAGCTTTATGCTTTGGAGCTTTTGGCATTGTGTGCTAGGAATTGTAATCATGTTTACTGCAAAAAAATGGGAAGCAGGTGTGATGGCTGTCATCTCATTTGCACAAATGCTTTTGGCATCGATGGTGCTAGGCGTTTATTTGTTTGGTCATAAAATTGGATCAAGTCCTTTTTCTCTTTTAAGAAATGAAATGGATTGGCCTATTTTAAGTAGACCCGATTATTTAACACTTATAAAAGATGGTACGGGTTTAAATACGCTCCTTCAAAATTATTGGATGGTGATTCATCCACCCATTTTGTTTTTAGGTTTTGCGAGCACAATTATTCCTTTTGGCTATGCGATGGCTGGCTTTATGCGCAAGTCTCATGATTGGTTAAAGTCTGCGATTCCTTGGGCTTCTTTTTCTGCTGCGATTTTAGGGCTCGGTATTATGATGGGTGCAGCGTGGGCTTACGAAAGCTTGTCTTTTGGTGGTTACTGGGCATGGGATCCTGTAGAAAACGCATCACTCGTGCCTTGGTTAACACTTGTTGCTGGCCTACATACCAATATGATTGCTAAAAGCACTGGGTATTCTCTTCGTCCAACTTATTTCTTTTACATCGTTTCTTTTTTATTGATTTTATATTCTACTTTCTTAACAAGAAGTGGGATTTTAGGCGATACGTCGGTGCATGCATTTACAGACCTTGGTATGAACACCCAGCTACTTGTATTCCTTTTGATTTTTGTGATTCCAGCATTTACCATTTTTGCCATTCGTTATACATCTATTCCGTCCATTGCAAAAGAAGAAGCAACCAGTAGCAGAGAGTTTTGGATGTTTATTGGATCGCTTGTACTCTTTTTAGCAGGTATGGTTATTATTGCTAAAACATCTACGCCAGTAGCTAATAAATTATTTGGCACCAATATTGCACCACCAGAAGATCCTGAATTTGCACACAATCAAATTCAAATTTTTGTTGCCATTGTATTAGGCTTACTCACTGCGGGTACACAATTTTTAAAATACAAATACACCGATACCAAAAAACTGGTAAAAAATATAATTTGGCCTGTATTAGCAGCGGTCGTTATTTGTTTGCTTATTGCAATTTTTGGAGACGTTAATTATACCAAAAAAGGACCTGTATTTTTATTTGCCATTCACCTAGCCATCTTTACGGCCGTGTATGCGGTTACAGGCAACTTGTCGTATATCTGGCTCGTATTAAGAGGAAAGTTAAAAGCAGCAGGCGCTTCTGTGGCACACGTTGGTTTTGGAATGATCTTGGTGGGTATCTTAATTTCTTCGGCTAAAAAAACAGTATTAAGCTGGAACACAACAGGGATTACACCACTTGCACAAGCGGCCCCTGGAGAAAAAAATCCTGCCGGAAATCCTGCCGAGAACTTAACACTTTTCAAGGGTGTTGAAACGGATATGGGTAAGTTTATGGTTAATTACAAACGAGACACTTTAAATGAAGCCGATCGAAAAAAATATTACGAAATTAGCTTTACAGCAAAAGACGGATCTGAATCTTTTAATTTATATCCCGATGTTATTAAAAATAACAAAGGTATGGAGGGCTTTGCCGCTAATCCAGCTAGCAAACATTATTGGCACAAAGATATTTTTGTTTATATCACTTCGTTTCAACAAAATGACGCTTCAGACACTACTCGTTTTGTTGATAAAGACATTAAAGTAGGGGATACCATTTTTTATAGCAATGGACTCATGGTATTAAAAAGTGTATCTGTAAATCCGGATTCTAAAAAAGATGTACTACTCCCTGGCGAAACTGCTTTATTTTTAAATGTAGACGTTACTGCTAGAGACGGTAGAAAATACAGTGCTATGCCTGGCATCGCTATTGACAATTCAAATATTCGTCAAATTTCTGATACCGTTGTTGCGCAATCTCTGGTGTTACAATTTAACAAGGTACTAGATCAAGATAAAGGGATATTACAAATGGGTGTTAAAGAATCTGGTTCGATTACAGATTTAATTACATTAAAAGTGTATGAGTTCCCAATGATTAATGTATTGTGGTTAGGTGTTATTGTGATGGTTGTAGGTTTTGTGATGTCTATTATTCAGCGCTATAAAGCTTTAAAAAACAACCTAAAAGTTTCATAACTAACAGCATGCGGTTAACACAAAAACATATTATTTGTTTGGTGCTTTTTTTCTTTACCGCAACAACATTTGTTTCATCTCAACAGCGGGGGCCCCTCGATACCATGCGTGTTCGTGCGTATATTACGCCAGAAGGCGATACCATTCCAGAATCTATTTTGCCGCCCGTAGAAGTATACGCTAAGCTTACAGGTCATTGGAAAAATTATTGGGCCGATTGGACTAGGCTCCGAAATGCAGTTTATGTAACATACCCATATGCCATTGCTGCAAGCCGAATTATGAATGAGGTTAATGCCAAATTAATTGGCGTAACCGATAAGAAAAAGCGAAAAGCCATTATAAAATCTCGTGAAAAAGAACTAAAAAAAGAATTTGCAGATCAGCTTGTGAAATTATCGGTGTATCAAGGTAAAGTGCTAATGAAACTCATCAACAGACAAACCGGTAATAACTGTTATGAAATCATTTCGGAGTATAAAGGTTTTTTTAATGCTGCTTTTTGGCAAACCATTGCTTTTGTCTTTGGAAGTAATTTAAAACAACCTTACAATCCAAAAGGAGATGACGCCGACATGGAAAAAATTGTATTGGATGTCGAAAAAATGTATGGCTATAAGAGTTAGCGGTATTTGTAGAGTATTTGTTTAAATAAATCTCTGTCTATCATTTCGGCACCTAAACTTTCTAAATGCTCGGTATACACTTGGCAATCAATAAGCACAATGCCTTCCGCTTCTAATTGTTTTACATAGCTGATAAATGCAAATTTACTTGCATTGCTTTGGTTGCTAAACATGCTTTCTCCAAAAAATAATTTACCCATTTTTATGCCATAGAGTCCACCCACAAGTTTGTCGCCTTTCCAGGCTTCGGCGCTGTGAACAATACCTAGTTGGTGTAAAATATTGAAAGCCTTTTCAACGGCAGGCGTGATCCAAGTACCGTATTGACCCGCTCGCTTTATTTTTTTGCAATTCGCAATTACCTGATCAAAAGCAGTGTTGGTTTTAAATTCAAACTCTTGTCTTTTAATCACCTGCTTCATTGTGGCACTAACTTTTAAATTGGCAGGGTAGATCACAAACCTTGGGTTGGGGCTCCACCAAAGTGGCGTTTCTCCATCATACCACGGAAATATGCCTTCTTGGTAGGCTTTAATAAGTCTTTCAGTACTTAGGTCGCCACCCATCGCAAGTAACCCGTCTTCGAGTGCATCTTCGAGCGGCGGGAACCAAATATGTTCATCAAGTATTGTTAGCGACATCAGTTTTTTGTGGATTCGATTGTGGCACTAATTCCTCTTTCAGTAATGGCGTCACACATGGGTTTTAGCGTATCATATTCTCCATTTTTTACCGCGTATTTGCCATTGTGGTGGATGATCATAGCAGACTGCTCGGCCTGCTCCTGTGTATGTTTACAGATGTCCATAAGGGTTTCAATGACCCATTCAAAAGTATTGACTTCGTCATTCCAAACAATGAGCTGAAAGGGGGTAGCGGTTGCTGTGAGTGTGTCTGTTTCTTCAGATTCCCAAGGCTTTGTTTGGTTGTAGATCTCCCTCATCTTGTAAAATTAAAGAATGTAATTTACAATTTAAAAACACTTAATTTTATTTCTGTTAAAAGCGCGTTATGAAAAAAATTATTCCTTTTTTATTTTTAATCATTAGTGTTCAAATGGCTGCTTGTAAAAAGCCATTTAAAATAATAGAACCGCCCGTTACCGTTGATACCAGCTTTTTTGCTAGAGGGGCTGATATTGGATGGTTATCAGAGATGGAAGCGGCAGGCATCAAATTTTATATGTCTAATGGAACCCAGGCCGATTGTATTTCTGTTTTAAAAAGTAAAGGAATAAATTCTTTGAGGTTTAGGGTGTGGGTAGATCCTGAAAATGGTTGGTGTGGTCAAGCCGATGTGGTAAAAATGGCTGTAAGGGCTAAAAATGCTGGTATGCGTGTTATGATAGATTTTCATTACAGTGATTTTTGGGCCGATCCGGGAAAGCAAAATAAACCCAAGGCTTGGCTCAGTTTAAATGCTGCTGGATTAAACCAGGCAGTGTATACCCATACAAAAACGGTATTAATGGCACTTTTACAAGCCGGTGTTGTTCCAGCCTGGGTTCAAATTGGTAATGAAACCAATGATGGCATGTTATGGGAAGAAGGAATGGCTTCTAAAAATATGGGCCAGTTTGCGGCCATGGTAGCAGCTGGTGCAAAGGCAGTGCGGGAAACAAGTGCTAGTTCTAAAGTAATTGTTCATATTTCTAATGGGTATGATAATGCATTGTTTAGATGGATTTTTGATGGGCTAACAGCAAATAAAGTGGATTATGACATTATTGCAATGTCTTTGTATCCAAGTGTTTCCAATTGGTCTAGTTTAAATATGCAATGCTTAAACAACATGAATGATATGGTAGCTCGGTATAATAAAGAAATTATGATTAGTGAAGTTGGTATGGAAATGTCAGCAGCTACTGCATGTAAATCATTTATTCAAGATTTAATTGCAAAAACAAAATCGGTAAATCAGAAAAAAGGATTGGGTGTATTTTACTGGGAACCCCAAAGTTATAATAGCTGGAAAGGGTATAAGCTAGGTGCGTTTGATGACACAGGTAAGCCAACTGTCGCGATGGACGCATTTATAAATTAATTTCAATAACCACTCGGTATCCTTTTGTAAAGTGTATGCCGGGTTGATTGGTATAAAACTTTATATTGAATTTATTTTCCTGATTAAATAATGTAAGTCTTTCCTTTACAATGGAAAGACCCATACCTGTTCCTTTGTATAACTCAATCGTTTCTCCAATGGCATTTTCAATAGAAATTGTCACTTGCTGTTTACTACTTTGCACATCCATGTAAATAACAGGTTTTTCTGTGCCTTGGTAGCCTAAAATCCCATATTTAATAGCATTTTCTATAAGTGGCTGTAAAATATTAGGTGGAATAAAAATGTTATTGGTGTCGCAGTTGGGATCAATAGTAATCATATGGTTGATGGCTATATTATCTTTAAAACGCATCGACTCTATGGCTAAATAAGATTCAATAAAACGTAATTCCGAAGCGATACTTACTTTTTTTTCTTTAGATCTTTCTAAAAAGCTACGATGTAAAGATGAAAAATCTCTAACTGTTTGAAGTGCCTCTTCTTTTTTATCTTCTAAAATGCTGCTATAAATAAGGTTGAGTGAATTAAAAACAAAGTGCGGGTTTAGGTTTTGTTGTATCAATTCTAGTTTATTACTAATTATTTTTTTTGCATACAATTTTTGATTATATCTATTTTTAAAAAATAGGTACAGTGCCATTATGACAAGAAATACAATTGAAATTCTAAACAATGGATTTTGCTGCCAAGGCAGTTCAATGGATATTTTTTTATTGTATAATAAAGTATTGTTTGAAAATATTTTGAGCTGATATTGACCTCTTGGAAGGAGGGTATCTATGATAATTGATTCTTGTAATGTATAATTTTCGTATATGATTTTGTTATTTTCTAGGATTTCTATTTTTTGAAGCTGGGTTGGTGCTATGGCCTCATTTTTAAAAATCAGATTAATTTGAATGGGATCTTTTTCAAATAATTTTTCTGGAACGTTAATGGTGCTTACCTGATTGGCCTGTTGCGATGCTTGTTCTAGCGGTATTAACCTTGTTTTATTCTCATATTGAATAACAAGTCTATTATACGGGTCAATAAAGGGCTTATTAGTTATTTTGATGTCGTTAATTTCAATAAAGTTTACAGGTTTTTGATCCTGCATTTCAACAATGCCTTTTTCTGAAATCCCATACACGGTATTTTTATTTCCATGTACAATCCATTTTGGAGCATAATCTTTAAAGTGTTTAGCAAAGTCAAATTGTTCAGTTAAATGCAGCTTTGTTAGTTTATTTTGGAGGGTGTAATACTTTATTTTATTTTCCGAGAGCGTAATCACTTCGTTGTTGGCATTAGTTGTAAAATCATCAATATCGATACGGTTATCTTTTTCATAATTTACTGGATGGGCGCCATTTGATGTATACATAGTAAACCCAATACCTTGATTATGGCTAATGATAAAATTATTTTGTTTTTCTACCCCGGTTAAAATTTTATTTTGCCCGCTACTGCTTTTTTTGAATGATTTTAAGTCAAATATTGTGGTTGGTTTATATAGTGCAAAGGCATATAAGCTATCACCTAGTCTTTGTGCATGGGTATAAAGCAGACCCTCATTCGTATTGGATATTACAGTATATTTTTTCCCAAATTTTGGTATGATAGATAAGTTGGTATAGGATAAAATATAAGTGGAGTCTTTGATGGTTGCAATGAGTCTAGTGTCTTTAACGTCAATAGCGGTTCGCTTCCCATTATTAATTTCAAAAGTTTTTTCTGCGTTGTATAAGTAGTAGTTATTTTTATTAAAACCTGGTTGGTATTTTAGTCCATTGTTTGAAATGGTCTCATTAACCCCTTTTAAATTAAAAATCCCATCGTATAAGCTGCCCATCCAGAGTGAATTTGTTTTTTTATGGTAATGAAGGGCTTGTATATAGGGTATGCCAGTAGGCAGGATATTAAAGAGTGGGAATGCATTAATGACACCACCGTTTATAAGGTTGTGTGTGTCTCCAATGCCAAAATAAATCATAGTGTCTACAAAAGTGATATCCCAAACGGCATAATTATGTTTGATATCATTTCTGAGTGGGTATTTGTTTTTATCAAGAATTTTTCCATTTGCATATACACTGTAAAAGCCATCTCCTCCAATGGCTAAAGTGTCGTTTTTAGAGGCAATACAAAGCAGTGGAGCACTTATTGGATTTGCAATTTTTGTAAGTGATTCATTTACAGTAAAAGAACTACCCGTTAAGGTTTCAATTTTTCCTTGCGGATAGGTAACTGCAACAATAGTTCCATTGTAATTAGTGATATCAAAAATATTTCCCTGTTTTGGATTGTATGGAATAGAAAGTAGCTGATTGTTTATCCATTTATATACTGCATTTTGAGTAACAATCCAGATTGTATTTTGTAGTTGTTTAATTTTAATAATGCTGCCAATTGTTTGTTTAGGATAGGCTTGTGTTTGTTTTTTTGTGATTAAATTAAATATAAACAAGCTATCTCTACAACCTACAAAAGCAAAGGGGGCTAAAAAACCAATTTGAATCACAGACTTCCCCAGCATTTGTTTTTCAAGCCATTGACTTTGTGGCTGATTGATAATTTTTATACCATTTTCGGTTGCAATCCAGATACCGTTATTATTGTCTTCGACAATGTGGTTGACAGTGGAAGAGGGTAAGCCTTTTTTAACCGAATAAGTGGCCGTTAGTGTAGGTGTTTGAGCATTTGTTTGCGGTGTCAAAACTATGAGCCATAGTATTGCTGCAATTGCTGTAGCCCAAGTCTTGAAATATTGAAACATAGGTTATTTTTCAAAAAAACATTCTTTTGGTTGTAGCCCTCAATAAATTTACTATT
>JBIIZN010000083.1:0-7880 GCA_044346275.1 Sediminibacterium sp. | reverse complement strand
AGATATTGACGAAGTAATTTTAGTGGGTGGTTCTACACGTATTCCTAAAGTTCAGGAGATTGTAGAAAAATTCTTTGGTAAAAAACCTAATCGTGGTGTAAACCCTGATGAGGTTGTTGCACTCGGTGCAGCGATTCAGGGTGCGGTATTAACTGGAGAAGTAAAAGATGTATTGTTATTAGACGTTACACCACTTGGCCTAGGTATCGAAACTATGGGTAGCGTGATGACAACCATGATTCCTTCTAACACAACCATTCCAACTAAAAAAACAGAAGTATATTCTACAGCAAGCGATAACCAACCGGGTGTTCAAATCCATGTATTACAGGGAGAGCGTCCAATGGCCAATCAAAACAAGAGCTTGGGTATCTTTAATTTAGATGGTATTCCACCAGCACCAAGAGGTGTTCCTCAAATCGAAGTAACTTTTGATATCGATGCAAATGGTATCTTAAGCGTACACGCAAAAGATAAGGGTACTGGTAAAGAACAAAAAATTAGAATTGAAGCGGGTAGTGGTTTAAGCAAGGAAGAAATTGAAAAAATGAAAGCCGAAGCAAAAGCCAATGAAGCAACTGATAAAGAAGCACGTGAAAAAGTAGAAAAATTAAACCAAGCCGATAGCTTAATTTTCCAAACAGAAAAGCAGTTTAAAGAGTTTGGCGATAAAATTTCTGCCGATAAAAAAGAACCGATCGAAGCGGCGCTTACCAAATTAAAAGAAGCGCATAAAAATCAGGACATTCCAGCTATCGACGCTGCAATGGCCGAAATGAATACAGCTTGGACGGCGGCTTCTGAAGAAATCTACAAGGCGCAACAAGCAGCTGGCCCAGAGGCTGGTGCAGCAGGACCAGACGCAGCAGCGGGTGGTGCGCAACAACAAAATGACAATGTAGAAGACGCGCAGTTTGAAGAAGTAAAATAAGGTTTACATAGGATGAATAAAAAAATCCCCTGCGTTTTCGTAGGGGATTTTTTTATGACTACATTTATTTAATAATGCGGTAGCACCAGCGTTTTAGTTTTCCTTCAAAATCAAATCCGGTAGTTGCTTTGGTGATGTCTTTAATGCTGCTCGCTTTAATACCCGCTTCGTCTAAAATAAATTTAGTGTAGTTGGTGCTAAAATAAAGTGTACCACCATCTGTGGTAGCTGCAAGCATATCATTGATTAATTCTACGTGGTCTCTTTGGATGTCTAAAAAATCTTTCATACGCTTACTATTACTAAACGTAGGAGGGTCCATCACAATTAAATCAAAACTATTAGGAGCAAGGGTTTTTAAATACTGTTTTACATCGGCGTGTATGTAAAAATATTTGCTAGGATCTTTTAATAAGTTAATAGCCATATTTGTTTCGGCCCAACTTAAATAGGTTTTAGATAAATCTACCGATGTTACAGTGGCCGCTTCTCCAGCTGCTGCATACACCGAAAAGGAACCGGTGTAGCAAAATAAATTAAGGAATCTTTTATCCTTTGCTTCTTTACGTACCATCTCTCTGGTAGTGCGGTGGTCTAAAAAAAGTCCGGTATCTAAATAGTCTGTTAGGTTTACCTGAAATTTTAAATCATTTTCAAGCACGGTAAAAAATTCCTGCTTGGTATCTACTTTTTCGTACTGCTCGTCTCTATGAGACATTTTTTTTCTTTCACGCTTGTAAATACTGGTAAGCGGCGTGCCTGTTACTTCGCTAATTATTTCGAGAGAGGGTTGAAGCCAGGCATCATGTTCTTCGTCGGTCATGCCATGCCTTCTTACATACTCTGATACGTAAATTTTGTTTTCGTAAGCTTCTATACAAAATGGAAATTCGGGAAGGTCATGCTCGTAAATGCGGTAACAGCCCACACCGGTTCGCCTAGCAATTTTACTACGGTGTTTAAACACTTTCGTAAGTCTATTGCTAAACATTTCTAGCTTTTGTGCTAGCGGTAATCCTTGTTTTTTTTCTATTTCTTCTTCCATGGATTATTGTAAAGCCGCGAGTGCGTCTTTGATACGCGCCCATGCTTTTTCAATATTTTGCATGCTATTGGCAAAAGAGAAACGAACACAATTAGGCTCGCCAAATGCATCGCCCATTACACTTGAAACGTGCGCTGTATTTAATAAGTACATACTAAAGTCTGCGGCGTTTTTAATGGTTTCGCCATTTGCAGATTTACCATAATACGCACTTACATCTGGGAATACATAAAAAGCACCTTGTGGTTCAAAGCAAATAAAACCAGTCATTGCTTTTACAAGCTCTAGCGTTCTTGTTCTTCTACGTGTAAACTCTTCGGTCATTTCGAGGGAAGGTCTTAAATCTCCAGTAAGCGCAGCTACTGCAGCTTTTTGCGTGATTGAGCAAGTACCACTTGTAAACTGTCCCTGTAATTTTTCCATAGCTTTTGCAATAGTGGTGTTTGAAGCAGTGTAACCAAGTCTCCAACCTGTCATTGCAAAACCTTTACTTAATCCGTTGATCACGACTACGCGGTCTTTGATTTCAGCAAACTGCGCAATGCTCTCATGCTTACCTTCAAAATTAATGTACTCGTATATTTCGTCAGATAAAATAATAATGTTTGGATGCTTTTTAAACACTTCTACTAGGGCTGTTAATTCAGCTAAAGTATATACGGCGCCAGATGGATTACACGGCGACGAAAACATAAACACTTTTGTTTTGGGTGTAATAGCAGCTTCTAACTCGGCAGCAGTCGTTTTAAACTGGTTGGAAACGGTGGTTCTAATTTCAACTACTTTACCACGCGCAATTTTTACAAGCTCCGAATAGGTTACCCAGTATGGTGTTGGAATAACAACTTCATCGCCATCATCAACAAGCGCTAAAATAGCGTTCGCTAAACTTTGCTTGGCACCTGTAGAAGTCACAATATTTTCTGGTAAATAATCTAAATTATTGTCTCTTTTTAATTTGGTACAAACCGCTTCTCTCAAATCTGCAAAACCTGCAACAGGGGTGTAGTGGCTCCAGTTATCATTGATGGCTTTAATAGCAGCATCTTTAATGTGTTGAGGCGTATCAAAATCTGGTTCTCCTAAACTAAGGTCAATAACATCAATGCCTTTAGCCCTTAATTCGCGACCTAATTTGGCCATTTTGAGGGTTTCTGGTTCTGCGAAACGGTCAAGGAGTGTAGAAAGTTGCATGCTTACTTGAATTAGAAAGTGTTAAAATGGGTTCGATTGCGGAGCAAAGTTCGTGAATCTTGGCTTACCAGCGCACAGCCAAAAGCGCTAGAGCACTTAATGGGGATAAGTTGAACTCCGGCATTAATGTTCTTTGTTTTGCTAACTTTTGTTAGTTTTGTAGCAACAACGATTGTATGGCGGCTGAGCATGATTTTATTTCGGTTTTTGATATGTTTAAAATTGGTGTGGGACCTTCTAGTTCTCATACCCTAGGTCCTTGGCGTGCAGCGCTGGATGTTATGCAAAAGTTGGAGGCCTCCCAAAAAACAGATCAAGTTCAGTCCATCACTGTTTTACTCTATGGTTCACTGGCCAAAACGGGCAAGGGGCACGGTACTGATATTGCGGTGATGCTAGGGTTAATGGGATACGACCCAGAAACAATTGATGTTGGTATCATGGACGAACTAATAAGTAGTGTATCATCAAAACATGTGTTGGACTTAAAAAATCATGGATCCATAAATTTTGATCCTGCAAATCATATTGCGTTTTTAAAATCCGAATCACTTCCTTTTCATCCCAACGGATTAACATTTTTAATTGAGTTAAAGGACGGAAATAAAATAGCAGAAACCTACTTTTCGGTGGGGGGTGGTTTTATTGTACAAGAAGGTAAAGCGCCTGATCAAAAAGTAAATATAGAAGTTCCATTTACCATCGAACACGCCAACGATTTACTCCACTGGTGTATGAAAACGGGGCTTACTATTCGTGATATTGTTTTTGAAAATGAATTAACGAGGCGCAGTGAATCTGATATTAAAGAAGGTGTACTCAAGATTTGGTACGCCATGCGTGACTGTATGTACCGTGGTGTACACAAAGATGGTCTTTTACCGGGTGGGCTAGAAGTGAAGCGCAGAGCGGCTGCCATGAATAAGCGTCTACTAAAAGATGCAGCTTATGATGGATACGATGCATGGACATCAGTGATACAAAAAGGAAGTAATGACTTTAGTTATATCCTAGATTTTGTAAGTGTGTTTGCACTTGCAGTCAATGAAGAAAATGCATCTTTTGGTAGGGTAGTAACAGCGCCTACCAATGGGGCTGCCGGTGTAATTCCTGCAGTACTTCAATACTATATTTGTTTTTGTGCGCAAAATGTATCCAGTAAACAATTAGAAGAAAATATCATTACCTTTTTATTAACTGCATCAGAAATTGGCAGCCTGTTTAAAAAAGGAGCCACCATATCTGCTGCGATGGGTGGATGTCAAGCAGAGATTGGTGTTTCTGCTGCCATGGCCGCTGCTGGTTTAACGGCTTTAATGGGTGGGTCGCAACGTCAAGTACTCATGGCTTCTGAAATAGCTATGGAACATCATCTAGGTCTTACTTGTGATCCAATTGGTGGGTTGGTTCAAATTCCATGTATAGAGCGTAATACCATGGGTGCGGTAAAAGCAATTACGGCTTCACAACTTGCGCTGCAAGGCACACCAGATTTTGCAATTGTAAGTTTAGATAAAGTGATTCAAACCATGTGGGATACCGCGCAGGACATGAATAGCAAATACAAAGAAACAGCAGATGGTGGACTCGCCGTTCACGTCCCTATTAGTTTATCGGAGTGCTAATTAAAAAAGAATTTATTACTTAGTCTTACACCAGTTCTTCGTCTGGTACCAACGCATAATTTTTTATCTCGTTGTACAGCGTACCCCGCTCAATAGGTTCCCTTTTAACTTGTTTGATAAGGCGCACAAGATCTGCGGTGCTCATAGTAGGTGTTTGTTCTTCACTACCAGCCATCGCATAAATTTTTGTTGAATCATCGATAGTGCCATCAATATCATTTACTCCAAAAGATAAAGTAAGCTGCGCATTTTGTCTACCTAGCATTGGCCAGTAGGCTTTAATGTGTGCAAAATTATCCATGTAAAGGCGTGATACAGCGTACATGCGCATGTCTTCGATAGTGGTAGACTCTGCAATATGACTCATCTCATTGTCTTGGTTGCGAAACTTTAATGGAATAAATGTATTAAAGCCACCGGTTTCGTCTTGTAGTTGGCGAAGGCGTTCCATATGATCTATGCGGTGCCAGTATTTTTCGATGTGGCCATAAAGTAATGTAGCATTGCTATGCATACCTAAATTGTGTGCTACTTTATGAATATGTAACCAACCATCTGCGTCTACTTTGTCTTCACAAATTTGTTTTCTAATTTCTGGATGAAATATTTCGGCGCCACCACCAGGTAATGAATCGAGCCCTGCAGCATGTGCAAGTTTCATACCTTCTTCGGTAGTTACTTTTGCTTTTTTAAACATGTAATCTAGCTCTACGGGTGTAAAGCCTTTGATGTGAAGTTCAGGACGGTGTGCTTTGATGGTCTTTAATAAATCAATAAAAAAAGCAAGATTCATTTTAGGATGAACGCCACCTACAATATGTACCTCAGTTACTGGTTTGCCGTCGTAACTTTTTACAATATGCATCATTTGTTCGATGCTTAATTCCCAACCTTCTTCTCTGTTGGCATATAATTTTGAGTAGGAGCAAAACTTGCATGAAAAAACACACACATTGGTGGGTTCGATATGAAAATTTTTATTGAAATAGGTTTTATCGCCGTGCTTTTGTTCGCGCACAAAATTAGCAAGGGTACCTAGCCAAGACAAAGATCCTTTTTCAAAAAGCGTAACACCTTCATCAAATAAGATACGCTCTTGATTAATTATTTTATTGGCAATACGTTGTAGTTCTTTATCTTTTGTTGCTTCAACTAATGAAACAATAGCCGCTCTATTGGTACCCATCACGCAGTCATTTATTTAGACTGCAAAGTTACAACAAGTTTAAGATTAACCCATTAAAATACCGGCGATACTAGCAGATAAGTAGGAGGCTAAAGTACCGCACAATAAGGCTTTTAAGCCCAGTTTGGCAAGGTCGGCTCTACGGCTAGGGGCTAGTTCTCCAATACCACCAATTTGCATACCAACACTACTAAAGTTTGCAAAACCGCAAATAGCGATACTTACAATTAAAAGTCCTTTTTCTGATACGATTGGAACGGCTTTTGTGGTCAAATTGTTAAACGCAACAAACTCGTTGATGGTTAGTTTTTGACCCAGAAGAGTAGCTGCATTGGCAACGTCCTGACCTGGAACACCCATGGCCCATGCCATTGGATAAAATATTTTACTAAAAATGAAATCAAGTGATAAGCCTGGGTAAACAAGACCTAGCATATAGTTTAAAAAAGCAATTAAGGCAATAAAACCAATAAGCATAGCAATAACGTTCACGGCAATTTTCATTCCATCACTAGCACCATGTGAAATGGCATCAATAATATTACTATAAGGGCTCTTTACTTCTAGTTTAACCTTTCCCATGGTTTCCGATTCTTCAGTTTCTGGGAAAACAATTTTTGAAATAACGAGTGCGCCAGGGGCCGCCATTAAACTGGCCGTTAACAAGTACTCGGCTTTTGCGCCCATGTTGGCATACACAATTAATATACCGCCGGCAATACAGGCAAGGCTACCACTCATACTAGCGAGTAGCTCACTTTTTGTCATACCATTTAAATAAGGACGAATCATTACCTGTGCTTCTACCTGACCCACAAAAGCACTTGCTACATTACTAAGCGCTTCGGCGCCACTAACGCGCATGATAAAGTTCATGGCTTTTGCGATGATCGAAACAATAAATTGCATCACACCAAAGTGGTATAAAATAGCCACGAGCACACATACCAATATAATGGTTGCAGTAACGCTAAAAGCAAATACAAAACCACCTTGTCCAAAATCTTTAACGCCATCAGGCGCATTTACCATTACACCACGGTACACAAACGCTACGCCTTCTCTGGCAAAACGTTCAATTTTTTCCATACCGTGACCTAGCTTTTGAAAAAACCAGGTTACGGGAGGGACTTTTAAAACAAGCACCGCTATCAGTACTTGTAAAAGCATGCCACTCACGACTAGTCTATAATTAATTCTTCTTTTATTGTTCGAAAACAAAAAGGCAATGCCTAGAATTAGGATAATACCTAGTACGCCGTGAAATTTGTCCATGCTATTAATTTAGGCTGGGTTAAAGTGGTAAGATACGGTCTTACATTAAAGATTGTATCTTCTTGTCAAGTACCGACTTAGGTACTGCGCCAATTTGCTTGTCTACAATTTGACCACCTTTGATAAATAAGATAGCAGGTATAGAAGTGATACCGTAGTTAACACTTAAATTAGGATTGTTGTCTACGTTTACTTTTCCAATATTTACTTTGCCATCGTATTCTTTTGCTAATTCTTCAATAACGGGTCCGATAGCTCTGCAAGGTCCACACCATTCTGCCCAAAAATCAACTAAGGTTAATTTGTCACTGTCTAATACGGTTGCCTGAAAATTGGCATCTGTTAATTCTAAAGCCATCATTTTTTATTTAAAATTGAAAGTAAAATTTAATAAATAAGAAGTGACAAATTTAAATCCAAACCCTGCAACTGCCACATTGACTTTTCCACATTAGCCAACCAGTCCTACTTGCACTTCCACGTCCGGATTACCGAGCAAAAAGCCTGCCATTTCATCATTCATTTGGAAACCTTTATCAAAACTGTATAAACTTACCAACAGGTTCTCTTTAGGTTCCAGCACATTAAAGCGGAGGCTGGACTTGCCTGGGTATTTTTTTACAT
>JBIIZN010000082.1:0-7929 GCA_044346275.1 Sediminibacterium sp. | reverse complement strand
CACAACCACATTATTGATGGTCGTGTCTTTGTATCCGTTTGATGCTTTTACCAATAATTTGTAAGTACCGTCTTTTAAACCACGCATTTTAAACTCACCTTCTTTATTTGGAAGTGCATATGTGGTATCCGTGTTGTTGAAAAGCGTAAGTGATACTTTTGCATCTCTAGGCTTTACTCTACCTTCAACACTTGCTGTATTTTTTTCGACAAATGTATGCATAACAGGTATTAGATAAAAGCGGCCATTGGCTTCAATAATGGAACGACTTACATCAAAATCTAACCACAATCTGTGACGGCGACTAGAAAACTCTTCTAATTCTTTACCCCCCAGCTTGATGGTAATAAATGCTGGTAAATTAGGCGCTAAATTTAGTGGATAGGATACACTATCCTTTACCACCGAATTGTTAGTTCCTAATTCGATGCGAATAAGTCTAACAGAACCTTTAGGAACATTTGCAGAAGTTAGCAAGGTATCCAGTCCATTTCGAAACTTTAAAATATCATACACCCCTGCTTTAATTGGCATGCTTGTCCAAACCAATCCAGAATCTTTACGACTATTTCGGTTGGAAGCAATATGATCCCAATTACAGGTATCTCGCCTGCGCGAGCCTTCTTTAGCAGTATCAATGACAACCTGCAAGGATTTAATATCAATAAATACATTGTTGTAATCGCCAGGCCCATCTGTCAAGAATAAATTAAGTTCTTGAACGCCAGACCCATTTTCTAATGATGTAGACTTGTTACAAGCTATTGCAACAAATGAAACGATGGCAACTAAAGTCGCCGCAAAAAATTGAGGGGATTTTTTCATCGTATACATAATTTGATTTGAGGGGTAAGAACCAAATTTATATCGAAGGTTTAATAAGGTTTTGTTAAACAACATAATTTTTGAGCCAACAAAATGTTAAACGAATTAATTTGAAAAAACAACCACACCGTCAAATACATCCACAAGTACGGGCTTTGTTTTATCTACTTCTCCAGCAAGTATCTTTTTACTAAGCGCATTTACAATAAGCTTTTGTATAAGTCTTTTTAATGGCCTTGCCCCCATTTGCGGATCAAAACCTTGCTCTGCTAAAAACTCTAATAAATAATCAGAATAAGTAAGCGTGATACCTGAAAGCGCTACCATTTTTTGAAGCCCTTGTAATTGGATTTTTACGATGCCTACAATTTGCTTTTTTAAGAGCGGGCTAAACATAATAATTTCATCTACACGGTTCAAAAATTCGGGCCTGATAGTTTGTCTTAAAAGTTCCATCACATCCGTTTTTGCTTTCTCGGTAACTTCTTCAATATTTTTTTCTGTTACTTTTTCAAAAGCATCCTGTATGAGATGGCTACCAATATTACTTGTCATAATAATGATGGTATTTTTAAAATTCACTTTACGGCCTTTATTATCCGTTAAGTGACCATCATCCAATACCTGGAGTAATATATTCCAAACATCGGGGTGCGCTTTTTCTATTTCATCAAGTAGCACCACACTATATGGCTTGCGTCTAACCGCTTCGGTTAATTGACCGCCCTCATCATAACCTACATAACCCGGAGGCGCTCCCACAAGGCGAGATACCGAATGTTTTTCCTGGTATTCACTCATGTCTATGCGGGTCATGAGTTGCTCGTCATCAAATAAATAATCGGCAAGTGCTTTAGCAAGTTCAGTTTTACCCACACCGGTCGTTCCTAAAAATATAAAAGAACCAATGGGCTTTTTTGGATCTTGAAGTCCTGCCCTACTTCTTCTAATAGCATCCGAAACAGCTGCTATGGCTTCTTCTTGCCCTACTACGCGGTTGTGCAATTCATCTTCTAGATGTAATAATTTTTCGCGATCTGACTGAAGCATTTTACTTACCGGGATACCCGTTGCCTTTGCAACGCTTTGAGCAATATCATCGGCGTCCACTTCTTCTTTCATCAGTCTACTGCCGTTTTCACTGATGGTACCAAGCTGCGTATTTAAAGTTTCGATGAGCGCTTCCTGGTCTTTGATTTTGCCGTAACGTATTTCAGCTACTTTACCGTAATCACCATTGCGCTCTGCTTGCTCGGCTTCTAATTTATATCCGTCTATAAAAGTTTTTGCTTGCTGAATTTTTTCTACCACTTCTTTTTCTTCCTGCCACTTCGCTTTTAAGGTATCACGCTCTACCGATAAATTACCAATTTCGATATTGAGTTCTTTTAATTTTTCTTCATCATTTTCTCTTTTGATGGCCTCGCGCTCAATTTCAAGTTGTCTGATTTGACGCTCGAGTGTATCCAGCTCTTCGGGCATAGAATTCATTTCTAACCTTAATTTAGCAGCGCTCTCATCAATTAAATCGATGGCTTTGTCAGGCAAAAAACGGTCAGTAACGTAACGGTTAGAAAGTTCTACAGCTGCAATGATCGCTTCGTCTTTGATACGCACGTGGTGGTGCGTTTCGTAACGGTCTTTTAACCCACGTAAAATGGATATCGCATCTTCTACACTAGGCTCATCAATCATTACTTTTTGAAACCTACGTTCGAGTGCCTTGTCTTTTTCAAAATACTTTTGATACTCACTTAAGGTGGTGGCACCAATAGCCCTAAGTTCACCTCTTGCAAGTGCTGGCTTTAAAATATTTGCAGCGTCCATAGCGCCATCACCGCCACCGGCACCCACTAGCGTATGGATTTCATCAATAAATAAAATAATTTCTCCATCACTTTCCGCTACTTCTTTTACCACACCTTTTAAACGCTCTTCAAACTCACCTTTGTATTTAGCACCCGCAATTAAAAGCCCCATATCTAGGGTATAGATGATTTTAGACTTTAAATTTTCTGGCACATCCCCATTTACAATACGCATGGCAAGGCCTTCTGCTATGGCTGTTTTACCAACACCAGGTTCACCCACTAAAAGCGGATTGTTTTTACTTCTTCTAGATAAAATATGAAGCGTTCTTCTGATCTCTTCATCTCTACCAATTACCGGATCTAGTTTACCAGAGCGCGCAGCTTCATTTAAATTACGCGCATACTTTTTAAGCACGTTAAACTGTGTGTCTTGTGTTTGCGAACTAATTTTTTCGCCTTTACGTAGTTCCTTAATAGCAGCCACCAAACCTTTTTCGGTGAGGCCTGCATCTTTCAACGTTTTTGCCGTGCTATCATTTACATGGAGTAATCCTAAAAGCAAATGCTCTGGACTAATAAATTCGTCTTCAAAAGTGGCGAGCATACTATTGGCCTTCAAAAGCGCCGTATTTAGGTCTCTTCCAATTTGCGCACCAGGCTCTGCACCTTGTACTTTTGGAAGCTTCGCCATTGCGTCGGTAATTTTTGCGGCAACAAATGCAGCATTGACGTTGTTCTTTTTTAACAAAAACGAAACCGTACTATCTTTATCTTCCAAAATCGCTTGTAGCAAATGCTCTGTTTCGATAGAAGGATTGTTATTATTAAAAGCAAGCTGTTGGGCTGCAGCAATGGTTTGCTGTGCTTTAATGGTATAATTTGCTAAATTCATAGTTATATTGTTTTGAATGCATAATTTGTGTGCAAAAACGATACTAAACCCGTTTATTTGTTTTTAAACGTACAAAACCGGAAATTATGTCTGTAAAAACAGTGATGACCTGCATCAAAGTCAGCTATATCATAGCTTTTATGCTATTCTTTCAGGTTTCTAAGGCCCAACTTAATTTTACCGAACTAGGTGCCAAACTAGAAGCTAGCAAAAAGGAGCTTGGCGGAAAAGCCGTGTTACTCGTTTACAAAGACGGAAAAATAGTGTTTGAAAAATCTGTGGGCGAGTTTACAGCAAAAACACAAGCACCTATCGCAGCAAGCACCCAGTGGTTAACTGCTGCACTTGTGATGAGTTATGTAGATGAAGGTAAACTCTCACTCGATGACAAGGTAAGTAAGTTCCTTCCCATATTTTCAAAATATTCTAAAGGCTATATTACCATTAGAGATTGCTTGACGCATTTAACAGGTATTGAAGGACCATCGATTGGTTCAATCAAAGACATGAGCAATCCTAAAAAAATTTCCAGCCTCGATGAAATCGTAAATGATATTGCATCGAGTAAAGAAATTTTATCCAATCCAGGATTGGTGTTTAGATTTAACAATATCGGATACACCATTGTAGCAAGGGTATTGGAGGTGATGAACAAAAGAGGCTTTGAACAAATGATGGCGGAGCGTATTACAAGACCCTTACTTATGCGTACCACCAACTTTTTTAGCTACACCGTTATTAATCCAGCAGGTGGTGCTCAATCAAGTGCAAACGATTACATGAATTTTTTATCGATGCTTTTAAATGGCGGTGTATTTAATGGTAAAAGAATTTTGTCTGAAACTGCTATAGAAACCATGATGAAATCAAGCAGCACGCAAGGCATGATCAAAGAAACCCCTGCTATACTGGAAGGTAAAAATTACGCGGTGGGGCAATGGGTTTTTGGAACCGACGAAAATGGAAAAACAACTACTGTAGCAAGCCCCGGACTTTTTGGAACATGGCCGCTGATAGACTATTGTAGGAAATATGCTTTTCTTGTTTTTACACCTGGAGAATCTTCTAGCGAGAACAAAGAACTCATGGCTTCTTTTAAAGCACTCATCGACGATCAAATTGTTGCTGCTTGCAAATAAGATATAGATGCAATTGATTCAAGACCATACTAGGTTTATAAAAGAAACAGCATTATCGTTAGGGTTTACGCATTGCGGTATTGCAAAAGCAGCACCCCTCGATGAAGACGCCAAAAGGTTAGAAAAATGGCTGCACGCCGGTATGCACGGATCAATGCAGTATTTAGAAAATCATTTTGACCTACGGGTAGATCCTACCAAATTAGTACCTGGCGCAAAATCGGTCATAACACTTACGCAAAATTATTATAGCCCTAAAAAGCAACCTGTAGATAGTCCAAAAATTTCCACGTACGCTTATGGCACCGATTATCATTTTGTGATTAAAGAAAAGCTCAACAAATTACTAGCAGCCATCCAACAAAAAGCAGGTGATATTGTAGGGCGAGGATTTGTAGACTCGGCACCTGTGCTGGAAAGAACCTGGGCACAAAAAACAGGTGCCGGATGGATTGGGAAAAACGGAAATTTAATTTCTAAAACAGATGGCTCCTTCTTTTTTATTGCGACACTCATTATAGACCTACCACTTGTATACGACGACCCTTTTGCGAAAGACTATTGCGGCTCTTGCACAAAATGCATTAACGCCTGCCCCACTGAAGCGATTTTACCAGACAAAACAGTTGATGGAAGCAAATGCATCAGCTATTTTACCATCGAATTAAAAGACGCTATCATTCCTTCCGAAATGAAAGGAAAATTTGACAATTGGATGTTTGGTTGTGATACTTGTCAGGACGTATGTCCATGGAACCGGTTTAGCAAACAGCATCAGGAGCCCGGATTTACGCCCAATACAGCCATTGAAACCTTTGGAGCAAATGAATGGAACAGCTTAACCAAAGAAGGCTTTAAAACAGTTTTTAAAAACTCTCCTTTGCAGCGCTCAAAATTTGAAGGCATTACAAGAAATCTTCAGTTTATTGAAGCCATCCCTACTACAAACCAAACAAGCCCGAGTTAATTAACTGAAGCGTTTTTGTACGATCGGCGGTTGGTACGAGTAATGAAATATTGTGCGCACTACCACCATAACTTACCATGGTTACTGGAACTTCATCAATTGCATTGAATAGTTTTTTAAGTACCGAGTCTGTGTGTGCAATATGATTGCCTACAATCGATACAATGCTTTGCTCCTTTTCAACTTCTACGCTACCAAAAGGTTCTAACTCCTTTACAATATTAGCTAAGTACACATCGTTATCGATGGTTACAGATACCGCTACTTCAGAAGTCGTAATCATATCTATAGAAGTTTTGTACTTTTCAAACACTTCAAATACTTTACGTAAAAACCCATAGGCAAGTAGCATTCTACTGCTTTTTATTTTGATAGCGATGATACCATCTTTTGCAGCAACCGCTTTTATGCCTTCACTACCAGCTTCCTTGGTAATAACGGTTCCAGGAGCATCCGGCTGCATGGTATTTAATAATTTAACAGGCACATTTTCTTGTTGCGCCGGCCAAATACAGGTAGGGTGTAAAATTTTTGCGCCAAAATATGCAAGCTCGGCAGCTTCATCAAAACTAAGCTGCTCGATGGCTACTGTTTTATTGACAATGCGCGGATCGTTATTGTGCATGCCATCAATGTCTGTCCAAATTTCACAAACACTGGCGTTACAAGCAGCAGCAACTAATGATGCGGTATAATCACTACCGCCACGTTTTAAATTATCCACTTCGCCGCGTACATTTTTACAAATATATCCCTGGGTAATAAATATTTTTTTATCGGTGTGCGCTGCTAACAGTGCATTTAACTTAGAACGAATGAGTGGCAAACTAGGCTCTTCGTTTTGATCCAGCACCATAAAATCAAGTGCAGGAAGTAGTAAATGATCTTGCCCTTGCTGTTCTAAATAACAACAAAATAATTTGGTGCTCATCAGTTCACCCTGTGCTAAAATATCTTTATTGAGCGCATCGCTAAATGAAATTTTAGTGATGATATTTAAAAATTCAAAATGCTCTTTTACAATCGCGTTTCCTTTTGCAATAAGTGCCTCTGTTTTTAAAAGATCTAACACAAATGCATGGTAATGCGCTTCGAGGGTGTCGATTTTTTGTTTGGCCTCGGCTTTATTGCCAGCACTAAGGCTGTTGCTAATGTCTACAAGCGCGTTGGTGGTTCCACTCAGTGCACTTAAAACAACAATTTTAGATTCGGTATCTTTGGTAATGAGTTCATACACTTGATGCATACGTTCTGGCTTACCTACACTTGTACCTCCAAACTTCATTATTTTCATAATCGACTGCTTTTACTTGCGGGGCAAAGGTAGGTAAAACACAGAAAAAATAACGGCTAACGGATGTTAGAGCTGAATACCAAAACGGGCACCTACTTCTTTTAAATCGAGCACTACAGGCTCTACTATAGGAATACCCGATTGCATGCGCGCTTCCTGGGCTTCTCTTTCTGGATCTCCAGGTATAAGTACTTTTTGAGCAGGATCTATAGGCGTGGCATTTCTAAATCTTGTGATCCAGTTGTCCATATTGCTTTTAAAATCTTGAGCAGGTCTAAATGCATCGATACGCATGGCGCCAAAAAAATGACCAAGCCCTTCGCCAGGCATATTTTGTGGAAGCGGAATGTATGCAGGAAAAGGCGGCGCCCACGGACCATAACTACCGCCACTTAATACAGCCGAAAATATATCAACAATCGAGCCTAGCGCATAACCTTTATGACTACCATGTTCTCTATCACTTCCAAGCGGCAATAAAGCCCCACCTTTTTTTAAAATATTTGCATCCGTAACATCATTGCCATTTGCATCCTGTACCCAACCATGTGGCGCGTCTGCATTTTTGCGTTGTAATATTTCTAGTTTACCATTGGCCGCAGTAGTAGTTGCCATGTCTGCAACAAATGCAGGCTCATTACCAGCCGGAATAGCCACTGCTATAGGATTGGTACCCAGCATTTTTTCTGACGAAAAAGTAGGCGCAACCAGCGCACTTGCATTGGTCATTGCCATACCAATCATATCATGTTCTAGCGCCATCATAGCGTGATAACCAGCAATGCCAAAATGATTTGAATTTTTAACAGATACCCATCCAGTTCCTACCTGCTTTGCTTTATCAATCGCAATTTGCATGGCATACGGCGCAACCACTAGGCCAAGTCCTGCATCACCATCAACAACAGCTGTAGAAGGGGTTTCATGCACAATAGATAAATTTGGCGTAGCATTGATTCGGCCTGCTTCCCACAAACGCACATATCCACTTAAGCGTGCAA
>JBIIZN010000008.1:0-24750 GCA_044346275.1 Sediminibacterium sp. | reverse complement strand
CCCCGACAATGAGGATCCGGATAGCTACGTCAATAAAGTGGGTACCACTGCTTTTAATGAGTTTGTAGCCACCGCCAAAAAAGACTTTATCATTTTTCAGTTAGAAGTGATGCTTCAAGAAGCAGGCTCTGATGTAAGCAAGAAAAGTAGTGTTGTAAATCAGGTAGCAGAAACACTCAGCAAAATTAACAAGGCCGAAGATTTTACAAAGCAACAAGATTACATTAGAAAGTGTGCGAGTCTACTTCGCATAGACGAATCTGGCTTAACCAATTTGGTTAATAAATTTAAACGCGATGTTCTTGTTAAGCAAGAAAAGAAAATGCCTTTTGAAGAGGCTCAACAAATTTTAGAAGGAAATCAAAATACCGAATTTGATGAAGGCGCTGCACTCATCAATCAGGATGATATTTACGAAAAAAATGTAATCCGCGTTTTATTGGATTATGGCCTGTTAAAATTTGATGACCATAAAACAATGGCCGATCATATTTTTGAAGAATTAGAACAGTTTGACTTTGACAATGAGCAATACTTACAACTCTATCAAATTTATAAAAGCTGGTATGACAAAGGATTGGAGCCTACTTCAAAATCGTTACTCTATCACGATGATGAAGCCATTAGAAACTTAGTGGTTAATCTAACTGTTTCGCCGCATGAGTTAAGCTTAAAGTGGGATACTATTTTAGAAGGGATGAATATTGTAAATAGAGATACATCTATGGAAGATGTTACGATGAGTGTAAACTATTTTAAACTTCGAAAAATTAAAAAGATGTTTGACCAAAACCAACAAGACATGGAAAATGCAGGTTTTGAAGAACAAATGAGGCTCATAGAATTACACAAACACCTCAAAGACATTGAAAGAGAAATTACCAAAAAAATTGGAACGGTTATTATAAAATAATTCCATCAAAATAATTAGATCAAATAAAAAGGGCCCATGTACATGAGGCCCTTTTTATTTTTTAGAAGTTTCTATTAGATCCAGCCCTTGTAGGCTTTGTATTTTTTCTAATTGCCCACAAATCTGTAATTCCAAATGTTTTACGTGTTTGTGCGTTGTTCACACCTATTTCGGCGCTTGCAACTGTTTCTTTTACTTCTGTTGTTAACTTTTTTAGGTTGTCTGTATCGATTTGTACGATAGCAGGCATAGCATTACTGTTCATTGTATATGTATTTAAAAATTTGAATCGTTAAATTGAACAAGTAAATTCAAATGGCTGGCACTGGGCCCGTAATCGTAAAGTGAACCTTAAAAATCAGATGCGACAGGCGCAAGTAGATGGTTATAGGGTTGTTGTTCAATTCTGGTGCAAAGGTACGATTTTAAATCGGCATCCTAGTAATTATTCGCAAAATGATTGTTAAAATCAAATACATTAATTGTACTTTTATGGCATGAAATGCACGCCCATACTGCTATTAGTACTGCTTATTGGTTGTACCAATCCGCCTAAAAGCTTTCCCCCTGCAACCAATTCTATTGAAGCGGGTCGCAACTATGTAGAAGCTTGTTTACAAGGTGATTTTGAAAAAGCAACCGCCTATGCAGCTTCTACCCAAACTATGAAGTCACATACGGCTAACACCGAAAAAAACTACCGAAACCTTGACAAAGAAGGAAGGTCTAATTTCAGACAGGCATCCATTATTATTTTAGGAATAACAGATCAGGATAGTTTGCATACCCAAATGAATTACCAATATTCAATGGATAAGAAAACCCGCCAAATTGAAATAGAAAAAACAAATGGCAAATGGTTAGTAGTATCTGTAAAGGAATAAATCATTTTACATGGAATTTAAAAACATAATTTGGGTTGCTCTAGGCGGAATGCTTGGCGCTTTGGCAAGATATTTTTTTGGTCTAGCCATTAAATCAGATAGTTTCCCCTACGCCACAGGTTTGGTTAATATTATTGGGGCTCTAATTATGGGCGTCGTTATGGGACTTGCCCTCAAAGGCCAAATAAGCCCAACGCTTCGTTTATTTTTAGCCACCGGTATTTGTGGCGGATTTACCACATTTTCAGCGTTTGCCTGGGAAAATCTTGCACTTCTACAACAACATCGCTATGGCAGTTTTATGCTGTACACCTTTGGAACATTAGCCCTTGGCATGGCAGCCACAACCATTGGATATTTGTTGGCTAAATGAAATCCGGACCTTATCTTTGCAAAAATTATTTACATGGAAGCAAATAAATCAACTGCAAAATACTGGGCTATCTGTTTTTTCTGGTTAGCCGTAATGATTACTTTACTCGTTGTATACCGTGAATTCTTTTGGTTAGCGTTACCTGGTACCGTAACCTATTTTGCAAAAGCAATGGACCTAATGTAAAGACTTAATGTAAACCACCCTTATTATAGTAAAAAGCAGCACTTGTGCTGCTTTTTTCATACCCGTTATAAAATATTTACAAAATAATTCGGCGTATGGTACGGAGTTGATGTGTACGAAGCCCTGAACTGCTGCTTACAATGCCTGCCTGATCGATAGGGTCAATTCTCACAATGGCAGATGCATGAATAATTGATTGTGGCGATAATAAAATGCCTACATGGGTAATTTTCCCTTGCTCATTGTCAAAAAATGCCAAATCGCCGGTTTTGGCTTCTGCTAAAAAACCAACGTCCTCCCCCACCTCAGCTTGCTGATAAGCATCACGCGGTAAGTTGATATTAAAAAGTTTGAAAACCATTTGCACAAAGCCACTGCAATCAATACCAAATAAGGTTCTACCGCCCCACAAATAAGCAGTGCCTAAAAACTGTTTTGCTACTATTTCGAGTGCCGCTGGATTGAATGTATTGTTTAATGGATCCAAAACAGCATCTGCATAGCTGAGTTCAAAATTTGCTTGCGCAGGGGAAACAATGGGTGTACCAAGCGGTAATTGAACATCTTGTCCATTGAGCACAGCACTAGTAACCCATTTTGATGTATAACCCTTTGTAATTATGATTGCACCTTCTTGCAAAATTTGCAATTGCAATTTCTGGCACCAACCTTCATATCCATCTTGGTGCATTTGTATTTGATAAAAGTCTTTGGTTTCACTTATGACAGTTGCCGTTTCGCCCAATAAAATTTGAGAAACCATTTCTGCCATATGTGAACCCTCTGCACGAATTGGGGCTACCGGAACTATACATATCACTTGAGCCATAGCTTAAAATTTAAAGAAAGTTACGCGGTTTATTTTACTGGTTGGCGGCGCTTTAAAAAATACTGCTTGAGTGCCAATGCCTTTTTTTCTATAAGTATCCAAGAAAGATATCCAAAAATAAATGCGCCAATAGTACTCGCAACAAACAACATGAGCGTGGAAGGCCTAAACCAATAAATAATTAACTGCTGCAATGGAAAAGCATACAAGTAAATTCCGTAAGAAGGGTCTCCAATACGCTCGTGTACATAGCTTGCAGCACGGGAAGTTTGCTTGCCAACGTATATCACTAAAAACGGAAGGGTGACATAAACTACGGTATGTCCTACACCTACATAAATAGCGGAGATTAGCGCTACAAGTGAAGAAGCCGCAATGGCCTTTTTAAAAGGTACCGCATCAAAATCAAAACAACTCAACAATGAACCCATCAAAAAATAAGGCCCCAAATCAAAGAGCGGTTCTAATGGAATAAAAAAATGTGTTTGTACTGTCCAATCATAAAAAAACAAACGTACCACCAAAAAAAGTGCAATTACACTACTCAAAGAAAGAAGTAATAATTTTTTTTGCGACCTGATAAAAAAGAATACTAAAATAAAAACATAAAAGAAAAACTCATATTCAATGGTCCACAAAGATCCATTGATGGCAGAAGAAGGTAATGTTGAAAATATTCCGGGAATAGAAAAATGAGGTTTAAATAAAATCATATTCCCTAAAAAATAAGCATACACTTCTTTGTTTGTAAAAAAAGGAGGCAATGTTGTAGGATAAATAAAATAAACAGCGATTAAGGTAACCACCAAAACAACAGCCAGGGCCGGAAAAATACGGAGCACTCGTTTTACCATATATTCAAAAATAGACGCACTAGCCATCATACTTTTAAATATCAAATAACCGCTGATTATAAAAAAACCTTTAACTCCAATAAATGAAAATAAAAAAGTGCTATTGGTAGCCACAAACAATGGATCGGTGGCACCATCTCCATTTAATACATAGGAATGGGAAACAATCACAAACCAAGCAAATAAGATGCGCAACAAATCAAAGTTGTTTGCTTGACGTACGGGAAGTTGAGCCATTGCGCTACCGGGTTTTTTGAACCACAAATATATCTCTAATAGACAAAATCTAACGATATTTACATTTCTATACCCTATAAATATATCCTATGTCATTAAGCACAAGTTTTGAAGAAATCATACAACGCAGACGTTCCAATCGAAAATTTGATGCCACTGTAGAAGTCCCTGACGAGGTTATTACAAGAAGTTTAGAAAGAAGCATACTCTCACCTAATAGCAGTAATATGCAATTATGGGAATTTCAATGGATCAAAGACCCTGTTTTAAAAGAAACTTTTACCTCCCTCTGTTTAGACCAAAATGCAGCTAGATCGGCCAAACAATTGGTGGTTTTTGTTACTAGACAAGACCTTTGGAAACAAAGAGCAGCTTGGAACTATAATAAAATAAAAGAAGGCATTAGTGGCGAACCCAATACGGCACAAAAAAGAGGACTCGATTATTATGGGAAACTAATGCCCCTTGCATACCGCTCGGATATTTTTGGTATTTCTACATTTATAAGAAGATCCCTTTGCTTTTTTATGGGACTTCGCAAACCCTTTATGCGTTTCGGCGGAAAAGCTGATCAACGGGTTACGGTTCATAAATCGTGTGCACTTGCCGCTCAAACATTTATGTTATCAATTGCTGCAGAAGGTTTTGAATCCTGTCCTATGGAAGGCTTTGATGCTGTTCGAGTTAAGCGTGCACTTGGCTTACCCTCAGGAGCAGAAATCAATATGATTATTGCCGTAGGCAAAGGTACCGAAGCAGGCGTTTGGGGTCCAAGATTTAGAGTGCCCTACAACGAAGTTGTGGTGGTTAAATAAAACAATTCACGATCAAACAACGTTATAGAATAAGTTAGTAATTTTATAAAAAACACAATCCATGCATAAGATTTTTACGAGCGCTTTACTATTGATTGCTACAGTTGCAAATGCACAAGTAGATACCACAGATAATTTTGATTATAGCAAATTTGGAGAAGCTGATGGCGTTAAACGCTATTGCACACAAAAAGTATTAAATCAAACGCCGCAAAAAATTATTAGCATTGGTTTTGAAAGAAATGGCTCTTTTTTAATGCCAGGCGTTCCGCTTGGCGGCATGCTTCAAGCATTTAAAGACGAAAATGTGCAACAAGTTTCTGCACTCAAAGCACAGGTAAACATTCCGGTGATTTCTAACAATAAAATCATCTGGCAAATGGGTGCCAACTATTGGAGCAGTAATTTTAATTTTGAAAAGCCAGCATCTTCACAATTTGCTACATATCTTAATAACCACACTATGACAAGTGCAGGTTTAAATACAACCATTTTTAAACCATTAAACGAAAAGAATTTCTTAATCATTCAGGCTAGTGCAGATGTTAATGGACTCTTTCATGATTTAAGTGCTGTCAACAAAGACGCACTTACATTAAGTGGAACTGTTATTTACGGTTGGAAAAAATCGGAGAAAAATATGATAGGTACGGGTATTGCACGTACCTACCGCGCAGGACAACTTATTCATGTACCTATTTTGTTTTGGAATAAAACATTCAATGACAAATGGGGTATGGAACTTTTATTGCCTGCCCGTGGATTCATGCGTTACAATTTTTCTACATTCAATATGTTACAAGCTGGGTTTGAGTTAGAGGGCAATCAGTTTTGGATGCCACTTTCGAATACCAAAAATGGTGAAGTGTTTATCCAAAGAGGTGAGTTTAAGCCAAAAGTAATGTGGGACAAAAAACTAAGTGGTTTTGTTTGGTTCCACGCAGAGGCTGGCATGCGATACAACTGGCGTTTTGAAGTAATGAATGAATACAATGGCAAAAAAGAAGCCCAACGCTACTTTGAAAGCAGGTTGGGCAATCCTTTATTTTTTAATATTGGATTTAACTTTGTATCACCTTAGTACTTGTCTTGTCCAAGTATCTGTTCTACCAATAATCGAAACACCAATGTAACCCCTTACTTCAAGTGAGTTTGCGTTTTGTAATTTCATAGTACAAGAATAAGTATTGCCATTTTTTGGATCGTAAATATTGCCTTCGTCCCAAACATTTTCACCTTTGTAATTGAAGCCCCAAATATTTACAAGGCCTAAAATAGCACGTGACTTGGAAGCAGCTTCAGGATGATTTTTATCTACCTTAGGCTTACCTGTTTCTGGATCATTGGGCTCTTTCAGCCAAACAATTCTACCCTGGTATTTATCTCCGTTCTTGTAAATTCGAACCATCGCAGTCCCTTCTCCAGTTTTCCAAACACCAACAATGCCGTCTGGATTATCGGACTTTAAATGATAGGCGGAGGCTCCTGCAATAATAAGTAAACTTCCTACAAAGAGTAAGGCTAGTTTTTTGTAATTGGCCTGCATAGCAGCCATTGTGGTTTTTATTTTTTTCATAAAGATAAATTGTGTTTACAAATATAATTCACATAAAGATATCTAAATCGCTCTATAAACTATTAAGCTAAAGATAATTTATTTTTTAAAGCTTAATAATTGATGTATTGTTTAATAAATTAAGCATCATCACATCAATTAATTAAAATATAAAATTTCAGAAAAAATTAATTTTTTAAGTGTTGTTTCAACGAAAAAATTCTTTCCGAAAATCGTAAAAATTTTAACATTTCCAATTTAGAAAATAGAAGTCAAACATTTAGATTCGTCTGCCAATTGTCAAAATTAGATGAACATTAACAAAAAAAATTCATCATCTTTTTTAACAATACTCAATCATTTAAAATAACAGTAATGAGAAAAATCACAATGATCCTTGGATTCATTTTGGTAATGACTAGCAGCTTGTTTGCGCAGTCATCCAAAAAGACTATCACAGGAAAAGTAACAACCGAGACTGGTGAAGCCCTTTCAGGCGTAACTGTCATTGAAGTGGGCGGTGCAGGAAAAGCACTCACCAATGAAGCTGGTGTTTACACCATTCAATTAAATTCAAAAGCAACTGCTTTAAAATTCAGTTATGTTGGTTACCAAGATACTGAATCAAAGATCAACAACAAATCAGTAGTGGATGTATCTCTACTTCGTGAAAACGGATCTCTTGCAGAAGTAGTAGTAGTAGGTTATGGTGTGCAACAAAAAAAGGCATTTACCGGATCTGCTTCAAAGATTGATGCAAAAGAATTCTCTCAACTAGTTACACCATCAGTAGATAGACAATTGGCAGGACGTGCTGCGGGTGTTCAAGTTGTAGCGGGTGGTGGTGACGTAGGTACGCCAGCAAGAATTAGAATTCGCGGTGTAAACTCTGTATCACAAAGTCAGTCTCCACTCATTGTAGTGGATGGTGTTCCGTTTATTTCTGGAAACATTGCAGCTGCTACCAACTCAAATGCACTCGGTGATATCAACCCGAACGATATTGAAAATATCGAAGTATTAAAAGATGGTTCTGCGACAGCAATTTTTGGCTCAAGAGCTGCGAACGGTGTAATTATGATTACCACTAAAAAAGGAACCAAAGGCGGTGCGATGAAAGTAAACTACGACGTTACTTTTGGATTTACCTCTCCTTTCAAAACATATGATTTATTAAACAATGCTCAATTCGTTGAAATTTCTAACGAAAAAAGAACAAATGCTGGTGGTGCTCCTTGGGCAGCAGCTGGTGACGGAAAAACATACGATTGGCAGCGTTTAGTTATGAGAGACAATACCCCTACCTCTCAACACAACTTGAGTTTCTCAGGGGGTAGCAATAAGAGTACTTATTTCTTCTCTTTAAACTTTAGTGATCAAAAAGGTATTATGATTTCGAATGCGAACAAATCTTACCGTATTCGTTTCAATTTTGATCATGAAGTAAATAAATTCATCAAAATTGGTAACAACTTAACTTTATCAAAACAAATTGATAACGATCAAAACAACGGAAGTAACGCATTAAGTGGCGGTGTCGCATCTGCTTTAAGAATGCTACCTAACGTTAATCCATTTGACCCTACGCATCCTTCTGGATACAATATTCGTTTCCCTCAATTAAACCAAGTTGGTTTAGGACCAAATATCAATCCAGTAGATGACAACTATACAAACCCTCTTTTCACCTTAACACAAAACAGATATGAATCTGATAAATTACGTGTTAATAACAATTTGTATGTTGAACTTAGCCCAGTAAAAGGTTTAAAAATTAGATCTGCATTTAACTACGATTTCTTAAATGACTATTCAACGACTGCACTAAGCCCTGTGCATGGTGACGGTTTTAGCTCTTTAGGTAATATCCAAAACGTAGGGCAACAAGTTCAAAGAATGGTATGGCAAAATTATTTGAACTATAATACCACACTATTTAATGATCACAATGTGTATGTAACAGCTGGTCATGAAGTACAAGAAGATATGAGCCGTTTTGTTTCTGGTTCTTTACAACAATTATCTGATCCATTTTTCTTACAACAAAATTTGATCTCTGGATCAGGTGCATTGCAATTTGCAGGCGGTGGTTATGGTATGAGTGGATTCCATTCTTTATTTGGTCGTTTTAACTACGATTTCAAAAACAAATATTTTGTTCAAGGGTCTGTAAGACGTGACGGACAAAGTTCATTAGCACCAGCAAATAGATTTGGTGTATTCCCTGGCGCTTCAGTTGGCTATAGACTTTCTGAAGAAGGTTTCTGGAAAAACAACCAATTCTTAAGCAAAACCTTTAGCGATGTAAAAATAAAAGGTTCTTACGCCATTGTAGGTAACCAATTAGGTGGCTTTCCTTTCTTAAGTACTTTTAGTTCTGCGGCTTATGGTAACATACCAGGTCTTGCTCCAAACTTAGTAGGAAATAGTGCATTACAATGGGAAAGAAGTAAAAAATTAGATGTAGGTATTGAATTAGGTTTATTCAACAACCGATTCAATTTTGTTGCTGACTGGTTCCTAAATGATATTGACCAATTAGTATTTGGCGTTCCTACACCAAATTCTGCGGGTATTCCAGGTAACTCTATCAGCCAAAACGTAGGAACAGCTAGAAATAATGGTTTAGAATTTGTTTTAAGTGGTGATATCATTAGACGTAAAAACTTTACATGGGGCTTCAATGCAAACTTCACTACACTAAAAAACAATATCACTTCATTGTATTCTGTGGGAGGTGTTCCAGTAACAACCATTCCTGGTACATACAACCGTATCGAAGCAGGTCAATCACTTAATTACATTTGGGGCTGGCAATACGCGGGTGTAAATACCCAAACTGGTAACCCAATGTATCTAAAAGCGAATGGAACATTAGTTCAAAGAAATGCTGCAACTGGTCAATACTTTACAGCAAATGACAAAAATGATGGTAATATGACAACTGCTAATCCATTAACGGATGCAGACAGATTGAATTTAGGAAATAGCTTACCTACTTATTTTGGTGCGATAACTAATAATTTCCGTTACAAAAATTTCTCTGTAGAATTTATGATCCGTTTCCAAGGTGGAAATATGATCATGAACCAAACACGTCAAGAAGCATTGTTAAGTCAAAACTTCCACAACAATGGAGTTGAAATCTTAAACAGATGGAAAGCACCAGGCGATATTACAGATGTACCAAGATTAAGATATGCTCAAAGTGCAATTATCAATCAAACAGGTGCTGCTATTTCAAGATTTGTTGAGAAAGGTGATTTTGTTAGATTACAAAATTTAGTTTTCAGCTATTCTTTCAGCAACCAAACTTTGTCTAAACTCTCAAACGGCTACATTAAAAATGCAAGAGTTTTTGCACAAGGACAAAATTTATTCATGTTAACAAGTTACTCTGGAATTGATCCGGATAATGCTAGCCAAAGCGGTATTGATAATGCGGTATCCCCTACGCTACGCATTTTATCAATGGGTCTAAGTGTTGGCTTCTAATATGAATTCAATTAAAAAAATATATTCAATTTAAAATTGTTAACAATGAGATTTTTTAATCAAATAATCAAAAACTCTTTACTGCTAGGTACGGTTTTCGTAGCAGTAAGTTGTGAGAAGGTGCTTGACAAGCAACCGTTCAATGCTTTCACAGACGAAAGTGTTTTTACCACATCCGCTAGAGCAAACTTAGCACTTAACGGTGTTTATGATGCCGCTCAAACAGGTGGACCTAGTTTAGCAGGTCGTGGTTATCCTTTTGGTGCCGCTACCATTCAACAAGGTGACAACAGAGGTGAAGACATGGTAAACCTGCAAGCCTTTTACCAAATCACCTACCAAGGTACCTACACGCCATTTACAGCGAATAATAACTCCATGTGGGATAACACCTATGGCATGATCAATAAAGCAAATATTGCCATTGATGGATTTAAAAAAGCGGCTCAGGCTGGCGTTTTAACGGCGGCAACTGCTACTCAATTTGAAGCGGAGTGTCGTTTTTTACGTGCATTAGGTCATCATGAATTATTGATTCATTTTGCACGTCCATTTTTAGACAACAATGGTGCTGCACTAGGTGTACCTTACCGTGATTATGCGGTAACTGGTGGTGCAAGCTTAGAGCGTCTACAAAAAGAACCACGCCCTACTGTAGCTGCGGCATACGCTAAGTTACTTGAGGACATCAACTTTGCAGAAGCAAACTTACCAATCACCAATCCAGGTGGTGCTGTAATCCGTGCGCAAAGAAGTGCTGCTATTGCTTTAAAACAAAGAGTATTCTTACACATGGGTCAGTGGGCAAATGCGATCACTGCGGGTAATGCTTTAATTCCTGCAACTGTAACTCCTGCAACACCAGCATCTACTAGAAGCTTAGTAGGAAACCATGCTTTAATGGCTACACCAGGTGGTTCATTTGGTTTTTCAACTGGAAATAGCGTAACTGCAGAAAATATCTTTACTGTAAAAAATGACCCATTAGACAATGGTTCTGTAAATGGAGCACCTGCTGCGATGTATGGTTCTACCGAATTATTAGGTCGCGGTCTTGTTTGTGTTTCTCCAATAATATGGAACAATGCAGGTTGGTTAGTGGATGACTTAAGAAGAACGACTTTGTACCGTAATGGTGGTACCGCAATTGGTAGAGCTATTATGACAACAAAATACACCGACTATAGTGGTCGTGGTGATAATGCACCAATTATTCGTTGGGCAGAAGTTTTATTAAACCAAGCTGAGGCAGAAGCGAGAGTAGCTACGGGTGTATCACAAAGAGCCATTGATTTATTAAATTTAGTTAGAAATAGATCATTAGCTTCTTTAACAAACCAGTACACTGCAGCAAGTTTTGCTACTAGAACTGATTTAGTAAGAGCCATCTTATTAGAGCGCAGAATTGAATTTTTGGCAGAAGGTAGAAGATGGCCAGATATTCACAGAACGGCTCAAGATCCAATTGCGGAATTAAGACCAGGAGGTATACCTGCAAAAGTATCTAATGCCGGTGTTACTGGATCTGCACTTGCGCAATATGGCATTGGTGTAGCGGTAACACTTGGTCAAGCAGCTATCCCTTATAGCGACTTCCGTTTCATCTGGCCTATACCAGCTGTTGAAGTAACAACCAATCCAATCATTGTTCAAAACCCGAATTACTAATACGGATTTTAGCAAACAATTAGATATAAAAAAAGCCACCTCAATTGAGGTGGCTTTTTTTATTTAAAAGAACGAAGCAACTGTATAAATTGTATTGATAGCCAACAGGATAACACTAGCAAATGTCAACAAATATGTTTTATGCTTAACGATATATATGATTCCGAGTACTAAAAAAAGCAACTGAGCTAGAAGAAAAGGAATGGTGAAAATTTCTCTTAAAACGCCAATTAAAACAAAATCTATTTTAAAATAATTGAGTACATAAAGCAAAATAAAGTATGAAACAATAGAAAAATTTACAATAGTTAGATTTTTATTGTTGATACGTTTGTCAATCATTCATTAAAAATACGCTTATTTCGGCACCCTTTGTATAAGCAACAAGTAAGCAAATAAATGATCAAATAAAAAAGCCACCTCAAATTGAGGTGGCTTTTTTATTGTATATATGTTTTTTAAAACTAGTAATGTCTTAATACCATTGCACCTAATGCCTGGCCTCTTGCAGTACCAGTTGCAGCGAGTGTAACAATTCTTCCACTAGATAAATTTGCACCTAACGCAAATGAAGCCACTACTGTTTGTGTGCCTGGTAATTTTACTCTAATGGTATATGTGCCACCTGGGATTGGAGCAAAAGCTGACAAAGCACTAGCATTAGGCGTAGCACCTAAATAGCTTCTATTTGATAAAGTAACGCTATCTGTGCTTGGGCTGGTTCTTAACAATGTAATATCCACGGCTGGTGCCAATGGCGCCAAATGTAAGAAACGAACATGCACATTGGTACCAGAAGGCACTGTTAAATCATCTGTTAATTGAACCGCACGTAAGGTTCTGGAACCAGATGCTGCTAGCGTATCATAAGCAACAACCGTATACGCTTTCTTTGCTTCAAACTGTAAGGTTGCATTGATGAAATTGGTTTTTCCTGAGTCTGGTGAAATTTTAATTGTCCGAGAACCTGGAGTGATAGGCATATAAGCGCCACCATTTCCTACGCCACCACCAGCAGAAACAAGTCCAAAAGATAAACGACGGCTTCCATTAGACAATAGATCATCAATCAATATATCTACAGCTGGAGCGGCAGTACCTGCTGCATGAGGTGGCGTTGGAGCAGCATGAATAAATGCTACTGCTGCACTAGATTGTGCAGTAAGTTCAGTTGCTTCCTTGTCGCAAGATGCAAAAAGGAAAGCAGAACCAATTGTTAAAATATTAAATAATTTTTTCATTGAATAAGTTTTAAGTACCATGAATTAATATCCTCCATTCTGTGACATATTTGGATTAGCGTCTCTTTCTGCTTGTGGAATTGGCCATACCCATGAACGGTTGTTTGACGTTAATACAGATTGAGTTGTTGGAGCAAATATTTCACCACGATTAATCGTACGCGTTGTTCTCTTTAAATCCAACCAACGGTGTCCTTCCATGAATAATTCTTTTCTTCTTTCCAATTCAATAGCATTTGTTAATGCGGCACCTGTTTCTGTACCATTTACAAAACCATTGATACGAGCTGCTCTTAAAGTATTTAAATCATCAAGTGCGAGTGCAGCCTGATTTGAATTGGCTCTTGCCTCAGCACGAATAAGATACATCTCCCCTGTTCTAAATGCTTTCCAATCTACCACACCATCTAATGCCATACCTTTTCCTAAATGCTTAACCACTACTAAACGGTTGTTACCTCTTAAAGGAGAAGCAGTGGTAGCATATCCTCTTCTAACATTTACGTTAAATCTTACATCGTTAGCCTCATCGATGGTAGCAAATAAGCTATTGTTACCTTCAAATTGAGAACGGTTGATGGGTGGGCTAAATACGTCACCAGCTAAACGGCTCAAAAATTCTCCGGTATTAAACAAACTAGCAAATGCTACTTCGTTCACACTTTGATCTCTCCAAATATTTGGAAAAGTAGTTCTATTAGCAAGTGGCAATGCATTAATTACCACTGTTGAAGAGGTAATTGCTGTTTGCCAGTCTTTAGCGTATAAAGCAACCCTAGCATGAATAGCATTTAAACCAACCAAATCAATATAGTATCTGCTGGTAGCTGGGTTGATTGGTCTATCAATACTAGCAAAAGCAGTTCTAGCTGCAGCGATATCTTCATAGATAGCATCATACACTTCTTTTACTGTTAATCTATTTGGCTTAAATGAAGCTGGAGAATTTTCTAAAACAGAAAGTTTAACGTAAGGAATTGCCGGTGAAGTACTGTTTCTATCTAGATTATCAGCAAAGAATTTCATTAAATCAAAATGAGCCAATGCACGAATAGCAATTGCCTGACCTTTGATTCTATTAATTCTAGTTTGATTGTCTGCAGTTTTAAATTGATCAATGTTATTAATAATAATGTTTGCATTATTGATAACGCTCCATCCTGCCAACCATGTTTCAACAACCGTACCATTTTGTGGTGTGAAGGCCCAATCGGTCATTTCAATAAAATTAACCAATGACTCTGGCGTTTGAACTAGGTTGTCTGTCATCATATCGGAAAGGACAGATTGATTTCTACCATAATAACCTACACCACGCATAGAAGTATATGCCGAACTTAGTGATGTTTCAAAATCACTTAAAGATTTGAATGCATTTTCTAATGTTGCTGAGTGGGTAGGATTTTTTTCTACTACTTTTTCGCAACTGATACTCGTAAGGATCAGTAATGCAGCAAAAGAATTTTTTATCATATTTTTCATATAAATACTTTTTATATTTTTTTTAGAATCCAACAGATAATCCAAACGTTAATGTTCTTAATGCTGGATACTGCGCACCCGTTAGTGTTCCATTAGATAATTCAGGATCGAATCCTAAGAACGTAGAACCAGTCCAAAGGTTTTCACCCATGAAAAAGAATCTAGCAGAACCAATTCCTAATTTTTTAGCAGTAGCTGGAGCTACATTGTAGGCAAATTGTAGATTACGTAAACGCAAGAAACTGCCATCTTCAAGGAAACGAGTAGTATTACTTCTGAAAGTTTGATTGGCTCTAGGGATCGTGGTAATATCACCTGGTTTTCTCCATTCTTTAGCCACTTCAACCCACATATTATCAAAGAAGTAACTTGGGTTTTCTACGTTCGCACGGTCGTTGTTAAACACTAAATTTCCAAAAAGGTAAGAGAAAAATACACTTAACTCAAATGATTTGTAAGTGAATTTATTGGTGAATCCACCATAATAAGGCGCATCTCTTGTACCAAAAATTTGACGATCATTTACGTCATCAAATAATTCTGTTAATGCACCATTTGGTCTGCGGTAAATTGCATTACCATTGGCCGGATTCACACCTTCATACTTCACTAAGAAATTACTATTCAAAGGGAAACCAACTCGTTGTACTGTTGTAGAAGTTGTAATTCCAATTGGTGGTGTAGTTGGCGTTAATTCCAATATTTTGTTTCTATTTACTGTAAAGTTGATGTTGGTTGTCCAACGGAAATCACGTGTTTTGATATTTTCAGTGATCAAGGTAAATTCCCATCCACGATTTTGTACTCTACCAATATTGGTATTTAAAGAAGTAAAGCCTGTTGTTCTTGATAACTGATTATTTAAGAATAAACGATTTGTAATATCGTTATAGAAATCAACGCCAATAGTAATTCTACCTTTTACAAAAGTAGCGTTAAGACCCGCATTGAATTTTTGTCTTTCTTCCCAAGTTAATTCTTGGTTAGGTAATTGGTTAATACCAGGTCCTGGAACTCCAGCATAAGTTCGGTTGGTAAACAACTCTCTAGAAGCAAAATCACCAATGCCCTCTTGGTTACCTACGGTACCATAAGAAGTAGAAAGTTTTAAGGTTTCAATAAAATTAACATTTTTAAAGAAATTTTCGTCACTGATCATCCAGCCAGCACCTACCGTGTAGAATGTAGCGAACCGATTATTTGCTCCAAAACGAGATGAACCGTCTCTACGTACAGAACCGTTTAAAAAATACTTGTTTTTAAAACTATATGATCCAATTCCAAAGAAAGAAATGAGCGCATTTTCTGTTTTATTTTCTGATACTGAAGGAATATAAGTTGCTGAACCATTGGTAATACCAGCACCGTTTTGAAAATTACCAGTTAAACCAAATCCGTTATATCCGAAACTAGAAAATAAACGGTTTACAAATTCATTGTACGCTCCAACACTAAAATCATGATCCCCAATTTTTTTGGCATAATTTAAAGAAGTGGTTCCTGTATAACGGGTTAATTTTCGAGAGGTTTTACCATATAAACCATTGTTGCCGGTTTGTCCTTGACCTACAACGCTAAAGCGAGTAAACAAGGTTGTTTGATCCCAATCTTCATAATCCACACCCCACTGCGTTCTAAAGCTGAGTCCATCTAAAATAAAAGGTAATTTTTGCTCTAAAAATGCAGAAGCAATGATTTTCATTTCTTTGGTTCCACGATTGGTTTCGTTCATGTCCTGTACAGGATTTGGCTGTCCTGATAAAAACTGCTGATACCCTCCAGTTCTCGTAAACGGACGCTCATATGGATTAGCCCAACGAATGGCATTTAATGGTGATGCGATACCCGTATTATTTTCTGTGGTATTTTGGAAATCACTCCAACCAATATATGAATTCACACCAAACTTTAAATTTTGGTTTGCAGAATGGGTGATATTCATTCTACCACTGTATCTTCTCAATCCAGTTTTTTGGATGGTTCCGGTTTGATTAAATAAAGCACCAGAAACATAGAAAGATGTTTTTTCATTACCCCCACTAGCACTTAATTGGTGATTATTGGTAATACCAGTTTGTGCGATTTCATCTTGCCAATTGGTATTGATTTTACGGAGGCTATCGATTTCAGTTGAAGTAAAACCATAAGGATTTCCTCGTGCAATTTCATAATCCAGTTTTTGATTGGTATTCATTAGTTCCAACTTATTTACTGGAAAACGAGACTGACCATATTGAGCGTTGTACTCAAACTTCGTTTTACCTGATTTACCTTGCTTAGAGGTAATTACGATTACACCATTTGCTCCACGAGAACCATATTGAGCAGTGGTAGATGCATCTTTCAATAAACTGATACTTTCAAAATCATTAGGGTTGATTGAAGAAAAGTTAGCAGCAGAAATTTGCACACCATCTAAAATATAAAGTGGCTCGGTTGTTCCGTTTACAGAACCCACACCACGAATAATAACTCTTGCAGCAGCACCTGGTTGACCAGAATTGGCTTGAATTAGAGCACCAGAGGCTTGCCCCTGTAACATCTGATCAAATGAGCCAATAGGTGTGTTTTTAAAAGCTTCTGCTTTTACAGTGGAAATAGCACCTGTAACCTGACGCTTTTGTAAAGCTTGGTATCCGGTTACAACAACTTCATTCAAGGATTTTTCTCCAGGCACTAGTTTAATGTTTAGCGAAGTAGAACCAACAGTAATTTGTTGATCATCAAAACCAACATAACTTAATGTTAGTTTTTTTGCTGAACTAGGAACAACAACAGAGTACGTTCCATCTGCTTTTGTTACGCCTAATCCTTTTCCATTTAAACTAATGGTAACCCCTGAAAGTGGTGTTCCCGTTTGTGCATCTGTAACTTTACCAGTTACAGTTGTGTTTTGTGCGAGTAGCGTGAGTGACGCAAATACCATAGCACAAAAACTGAGTAATAGTTTTTTTCTCATGTAGTTAAAATTTTGGTGTGCTTATCATTGGATATGACAATGGACGAATTTAACAGAAAAACAAGTTAATTTTTAAGTTGTTCAAACTTTCTTTTATTAATTTTACAACACTTAATTAATTCATTTTAATTTAATTTTTTTCTAATTTTTCTGATTCAAATAGGCTGATTTATTAAACAAAAAATGTGCACAAAATTTTTTTTGGATTATTGGCTATGCCGAAGCCCAAAAATGAGAAAGGAGATTCTTAAAAGTCAACTGAAATAATCTTGAAAAAAGTGTCATTTTACTAAAAACGAGGATACACAATAAAATTGGTAGGCCTTATGTGGCTAAATAAAAAAATAGAGTGTAGCCGTGCTTGACAACTCTGGCACATATTTTGAACAGCGTTATCAATTCAAAATCAAGTTGTTACCTACACCGCCTTGATTCTTCAATGAACCTAGGATCGCAAAATTTGCAAAAGTTTCATTTTACCAATTAATTCCATTCCCAAAAATGACCTTTGACCCTGACTTTTGTACTATTTGGCCAAAAAAACATATCTTTAAAAGATATTATATTGTATTAAAATAGAATTAAATGAAAAAGAAAATTATTATCGGAGTTAGCGCATTTGCCATAGTTGCCATTGGCGCTATCATTTATTTTTACTTGGCTTTCTTTAGTGGTACTGATTTATCTAAATATGTACCTAAAAATGCCTTTTTCGTAATGAAAGTGGATCTAATGGGCATGGGTAAAAAAATGAACTTAAAGAAAGCTACTGAATCAAATGCTTTAGGAAAAGAGATCATGGAAAACATGAATACTTCTCAAAAAGAAATGTTTGAGCAACTAATGAAGAATCCATTAAAATCTGGTTTACAACTAGGATCAAACCCAACCCTTTTTGCCTTTAATGATTCAAAAACAAAAGAAGAACCGGTGATGGGATTTATGTTTGGGGTTTCTGATAAAAAGAATTTCAGGGACTTTATTGGAAAAATGGCTAAAGATATTACTGTACAAGAACCAGATCAAAATGGTTTTTATTCAGCTAATTTAACAGGCGAAAAGTTTGTACTTTATTTTAACGATAAAGTAGGTATTATGCTTCTTGACATTGACAATAAAAATGTTAATTTAAAAAGAACAAGAGATGAAATATTATCATTAAATAAAGACAATTCTATATTGACGAATGATGATTTCAATACAGTAAATAAACAAACCAACGATATGATGGTTTATTTTAATGGTATTGAATTTGGAAAAGTTATAGATGCAAATGATCAAATGAAGAATTCAATGAAATCTATCCCCTATGCGATGACATTGAACTTTATTGAGGACGCTATTTCTATGAAAATGTTTGGCTCAAAATCCAAAGACGCCCCAACCGCCATCTACAATGAAAGCGGGTTTACAGAATCTGAATTAAAGAATATCGATCCTAAAGGTGGTCCGCTAGCTTACTTTACAATGAATTTAAATGTAAAAAAAGTATTGAGCCTACTTAATGATCAAGCATCTAACAATTATGACATTGCTAACTTTTTTACACAAGTTGAAAACGTAGCTAGGGAATTAAATATTCCAAAAGAAAACTTATTAAATGTATTTGATGGCAAAATAGGTATGTCATTTTCAGGAATGAGAGCAGCTAATTATGCAGATAGTCTATTTGCATATCAACCTGCATTGCCATTTGTTAATGGCTGGGCTCATTTAGGCAATAAAGAAGCAGCAATTAAACTTTTAGATTTAATGGTAACTGGTGGAATACTAAATTATAATGATGGTATTTATGCTGAAAAAAACGACTTTGGAACCCCAGGTGCATTTATGGCCATTAAGGACAATGATCTATTTATATCTACCCAAGAAGAGAACATTAAAAGCAAATTAACGGGCGGCGACTGGAATGCATTAAAAGAAGATTATGGCAAGAAAGATGTTTTAGCAAAACCAGTTACTATATTTGCCGACTTGAATTATTCAAGCTACGAGTCAATGCTTAAATCAAATATGAATCAAAATGATTTGGATGCATTGAATAAATTTAAAAATATATTGTCTTCATTTAAAAATTTAAGCTTAACGGGAAATAGCAATGAGTTTGAAATGGTAATTCAGTTTAGCGAGAAAAAAACAAACAGCTTAGAAAGAATCATCGAGCTATTACAAGAAGCGTACCGTTTAACAAGTTAATCATTGAGTGCAGCAGCTTGAAAATAGCATTTAACAATATTACCCCCCTAACTTTTGATCACAATCAAAAGGAAGACTCCATTTGGGGATTCAATAACCTACTTGAATCCCCAGGAGTTTATAAAATAATAGCTTCAAGTGGTTCTGGCAAATCCACACTCATCTCAATACTGTCGGGCTTAAGATCAGATTATGCTGGAGAAATTAAGTATGATAACCAAAGCATATCAAATTTTAACGCAAATGACTGGAGTACATTAAGGAGTCAAAAAATAAGTTTAGTTTACCAGGATTTAAGATTATTTCCCGGACTTACTGTTCGTGAAAATATACTATTGTCACAAGAAATCACTGGTGTTAATACTTCAGCAGCAATGACTGATTTAGAAGGATTTGCAGCTACAATGAATATTAGTAATCAGTTAGATAAGCTAGTAAAACACTTATCCTTTGGTCAAATGCAAAGAGTAGCTATCATACGAGCTATGATGCGCAATTATGATTGGCTAATTTTAGATGAACCATTTAGCCATCTAGATCAAACCAATGCAAATATTGCCTGGAAGCTTATCACCCAGGAAGCTAAGAAAAGAAATGCAGGTATTATAATTGCATGTTTAGACCCCTATGAATTTATAAAGGCTGATAAAATATTTCATTTATAAAAAATACAAGTGCGCAGTAACAAGCAAATACAAAAAATTCTTTCATCCAACCATAAACCTTTCCAAATTGGACTAGCTATTATGGGATGTTTGATAGGCTTTTTTTTGATATTGGTTTCTGTTCAAAGTATTTTAAATTTTAAATTTTTGTTCTCCGATTCAAAACAAGGCATTGGTTCACAGTACATGGTAATTAATAAAAAAGTGAACTTGTTTAGTACTTTGAATTTTTCCAAAACAACTTTTACTAAAAAAGAAATTGATGAAATCTCCTCTCACCCATCCATTCAAAAATTTTCTGCATTTGTAGGAAATAAATTTGAGGCAGAAGCCTATTTAGAAATGAATGAGGGGCCAAGACAAGCCCGTTTAAGAACTGAGTTATTTTTAGAAAGCGTAGACGATGAATTTATTGATATTGAATTAGATAAATGGAAATGGGATTCTACAACCAATGAAATTCCTGTGATTTTACCAACCGACTTTATTAACCTATACAACTTCACATACGCACCTTCCCGCGGATTGCCTCAAATATCAAAAAATACGGTTAAGCTATTTGGTTTCTCCATCACCATAAGAGGCAACAATAACGAAACAACCTATAAAGGAAATATCATTGGATTTAGTGATCGTATTTCTTCCATGTTGGTTCCTAAAAGATTTTTAGATTTTGCCAATAATAAATATGGCGCTCCGGGTTTAGGAACTGAAAACACCACTTACCGTATCATCACAGCAATAAAGCCCAATGAATTAAGTAATTTTCAGGCGTTCTTGTTAGAGAATAATTATGAAACCAACCAGGAATTATTAAGAAACGGGAAGTTTGTGGGATTGATGTATTTATTTATTTCCGTGATATTTATTATTGGCTTAATTATTACCATCAATGCCTTTACTGGATTTATTTTATATTTCCACTTACTTATTTATCGTTCCAGAAATGATATAGACTCTCTGTTACGCCTGGGTTATTCACATGCCAAATTGGTGCGTAACTATCTATCCCGCATTACACTTATTATATTACCACTAGTATTATTGGCATTGGGTGGTTTATTACTATCTCAATATTATCTAGCAGAACTTTTATTTAAATACAATTTTGAGATACCCCGCAACATTCACTTATATTCCGTATTAGCTATGTTAGGTGTAACTGCTATTCTGGTATTTGTATTCTTTATTCAAATACGAAACGAGATATTTAAGATTGCTTTGCCTGATAAAAGGAAGGATTAAATAAAAAAAATCCCGCACAGGGCGGGATTTGATATATTCTAATTAAAGATGTGATAGTTATAAAATCTAATATGACTTTTTCAAAGTATATCTTTTGCCATCCGAATTTTCATATATAATTTTCATGGCATCATATTCAATTACTTTGTCGGGTGTATTTTTATCTTTTATTTGTTTAACCATTTCGTCTTTCCCTAACATGTAAATTTCTGGCGTCATTTTTAGTTTATCATAGTCGTATGTGTAATAGATAAATTTATCTTTTACTTTCCATTGACCTTGTATTTCAAAAATAATATCAGATGTTTCAAAAGTTTCACTATCTACTGTTTCAAAAGTAGCATTTGACTTGAATTTCCCATCTTTGAAAAATTCAATTTTAATGTCTTTAATTTTTTCTCCTTCGTCATCAACCCTGTCTTCCTCATAAGATTTACCTACTAATGCATCTGCAATTTTTTCATCTTCACTTTTAATAAGATTACAGCTTGAAAACAATAAAATTGTCAAGGTTAAAACGCTGATAATTGAACTTAATTTTTTCATATTTTAAATTTTATTTTTAATCCTACTCTTTGGCTTTTAGGATACGCCTTGTTTATAATAGTTGTTTCAATTTAATTTTTGAAAGCCATTATCATAGCGGGACTATAATTCTGACATAATTAAAATATAAATATAAATATAAATAATTTTATACTCAAATAAAAAAAATCCCGCACTGGGCGGGATTTTCATTTTCTAGGAAATCGTGGAGTCGTCTGGAACTTAACCAAAGTTAGTAACTAATTTCTCCAACTTCAACCCGGTCAATGATTTCACCCTGTTTTTACCTATACCAAATCAATTCTTTTTACCCAAGTGGTCGCATATAGTCCAACATCATCTATATCTTAACTGATTAATTTCTTTAATTACGGGTCTCCCTATCGGTCGACCCTTCAGGGGATTTAGTTGCACAACATTTGATAAGTCTTCTTGACTTTACTTATTGTTGTTTCCGAGACTCCCAAAATCTTACTTATCTCTTTGTATGTATGTGTGTTCTTCTTCAGATAGTTAAGTACGTCCTGTGATTTTTTACGTCTCAAGAACTCCTCCGGTGAATATGAACTTCCAATTCTACGTCCTATGTAAACCTCTGGATTTGTCATTTTTTTGACTCTTATTCCTTCTAATTGTCTTTGACGAATGACATCCCTCTCAAAACTGTACATTACCGAGAGGACTGACAACAAAAGTTCTGAGAACTTATCGGGATTCCCATTCTCGTCAAAATTCCTGATGTTGGGGTTCCTACATACGATGGTTACACCTTTGTCTGTAAGTTCCTTCCAAGTTGAAAGTACGTCGATTGTTGACCTTCCGAGACGGTCGATGGAATGAACCTCTAAGAGGGTCAATTTTCCCTCGTCTAGTAGTTTCTTTATCTCTGAACCTTTTCCCCTCTCAAACAGTCTCGTTGACCCTGAAACAACGTCACAAAACACATAGTCAAACCCCTTGATGTCTTGTAACTGTCTTTTGTGGGTTTGACCTTCGTCAGTCGAAATTCTACTGTAAAATACTTTCATTTATACTCCATTTTATAACTACCCCCAAATTTACCCTATTTCTGGAGTATATGCACTAGAAATGAGGTAGTTTTTTACTATTCGTATGGGTATACCCCAAATTTGAAACTGGTCAAAATCAAATGGTTATGCAGTTAGACTTATTGGACGACCACTCAACTTCGTGGTCGTTTTTTGTTTAAAGAGGTGTAGTATTGTGATGTCGGAATTTGGAGGATGTGAGATATCACATAATAAAGATGATACTGTTATACCCCCTCCGTCCCCCGGGGTGTCCTCTCGTATCCCCCCATTGGTATGATGAATGTTGATTGTGTATATAAGGGGGTCAGTATCCTCTGAAAAATTTTCTGGGATTTTTAGAAAAATCGGGATTGTCGGATGACGTATGCAAGGAGATTAAGGAAATCATCTTTTGTAGTGTTGATGATTAGAAGGTCTGATGGGTAGTCTAGACTGGTTAGTTTGTGGGTGATGAGGAAGAGAAGTTCTTTCTCCTCCAAATTGAAGTCGTCAATTGGAGGAGCATCCAATTTTACTCTTTGAACATTTGTCCCACTTTCCAAAGTTTTCAAACTTTGAAGATTAATTGAAGGGGGGACTATTTCTTGATTCATCAAATAATCGAAATACCCACTTTGAATTATTGATTCAAGGGTATTCGTCAAGGATATTTGAGTTTTACTAGGTCTTTTCATTATACGGGTATACTACGACAAATTATTTGAGAATCTTATTAAATCTATTATGAATAAAATCTCTGGTGACTCGAAATCGATTTCCTGTTCTCGGAGGATTCCCATTTCTTCTCTAAAGTACTTTTCAATCACTTTTTTCTCCCACTGACTCAGTGAAGAGTTTCTATTTAAAAATTTTGAATAATACGCAACGTTCAAATTCGGTTTACCTAGTATCATTTAATCTTGGTTTTAATGTTTGATATCTTATGAAGATTGAGATTATCCAAATATTCCTGGATTATTGTTGACTTCGATTTCTCTGTTTTAATAACAGTTTCAATCAGATTTTCGAACTGAGATTCAGTAATTCTGATATTAATTGTTTTTGACTTTTTCATACTTATAAATATTTGGGATGCATTACAAAATCATAACTGCCCTTGATTTTTTTTAAAAAAAAGTTTAAGTTTTATTTAACCCCTTCCAACAAATTAATAAAGACATTATAAAGACCTCATTGAGATTTGTGTAGGGAAGGGACACATTTTTCTTTGGGGTCTTCTATTTTAATATGACAAACAAAAAAAATCAATCAAAAGGAATTTGGATTCCTGAGGAAATTAAGACTGATAAGAAATTAGATTGGACTAACAAAGCATTACTTTCAGAAATCTATTCACTTTGTGAATTGCCCGATGGATGTATAGCCTCTGATAACCACTTTGGTAAATTATTGGGAATAGGTAGAACATCGGTTAACAAAAGAGTTAACAAGTTGGAGGAAATGGGATATATCACTTCCAAAAATCATTATAAAGGGAAGGTCTGTATTGGGAGAAGTATTATAAAGGGTAGTTCTATTCAGAAACATACCGTAGTTCCTCAAGTATTAGAGGGTA
>JBIIZN010000081.1:0-7957 GCA_044346275.1 Sediminibacterium sp. | reverse complement strand
TAAAACAGTGCGGGCAGGTGGTGATTATTTTTTTAACACCATAAGCGTTCATGACCTGAATATTTTGGTAGGCCATCATTTGAAATAGAAACTCGTTACCTGCTCTTCTTGCAGGATCACCGGTACAGGCTTCTTCTTTACCCAATATGGCATAGCTAATACCTACTTTATCTAAAATAAGCGAAAACGCTTTGGTGATTTTTTGTGCTCTTTGATCAAAGCTACCAGCGCAACCCACCCAAAACAAATATTCTGGCATTGTTCCTGAAGCCATCATTTCGGCCATTGTATTTACTTTCATAATAGTAGATAATTAGATTTCTTTTGCCCAATTTTCACGGTCTTCTGGTGAAAATTTCCAAGGAGCAAAATTGTTTTCAATATTTGAAAAAGTATTGTTCCACTCAGAAGGTGCATTACTTTCTTCCATGATCAATGATCTTCTTAATTCCATAATAATATCTAGCGGAGACAAGCTTACAGGACAAGCTTCTACGCAAGCATTACATGTTGTACAAGCCCTTAATTCTTCAACACTGATATAATCGTGTAAGAGTGTTTTTTGATCGTCTACAAAGTTTGTGTTTTTTTGAATGTTTTGCGCGACTACTTCAAGTCTATCCCTGGTAGCCATCATAATTTTACGTGGACTTAATAATTTACCCGTTGTAGTGGCAGGACAAGCAGCAGAACACCTGCCACATTCGGTACAACTATATGCTTCCATTAAACTCTTCCAATTCAAATCAAAAATATCTTTGGCGCCAAATGTAGTAGGTGGCGCAGCATCTGTTGGTGCTTTACTTGGATCCATCGCATACAAAACCTCATTTTGTACCGATGGCATGTTTTTCATTTTCCCTGCTGGCTCTAATGCACTGTAATAAGCAGCTGGGAACGCAAGAATGATATGTAAATGTTTCGAGTATGGTAGGTAATTTAAAAAGGCTAAAATTCCAATAATATGAAGCCACCATGCGCTACGTTCAATAAACACAAGTGTTTCTGTTGACAAGCTGCTTAAGCTAGGCACTAACATACTTGAAACAATAAATGATCCCGTAGTTGCATAATGTGGCGCTTGCAAATTTTGTAATGCTTGATCTGCACCATTCATTAAAAAAAATAAGCTCATTAAAACAATTTCAACCACTAGAATTAGATTTGCATCTGTTTTTGGCCAACCGGCTAAATCATTACTTGCTAAGCGCTTGATGAACAAAACATTTCGGCGCACTAGAAAAACGATACATACAACGGTAACACCAAAAGCGAGTATTTCAAAAATATTGATAAATAGGCTGTAGTAGCTACCAATAAACGGTAAGAACACACGGTGCTTTCCGGTGATGCCATCAATAATTATTTCTAATACTTCTATGTTGATAATGATAAATCCAGCATAAATGATCAAATGTAAAAAAGCAACCAAAGGATTTTTGAACATCTTTTTTTGTCCAAGTGCCAGCAGTAATACTTGTTTCCATCTGCGACCAGGTTCATCATATTGAATTTCCGATTTGCCCAAAAAAATGGTTTTTTTTATAAGGGTAGCCTTTTTGTAAAAAAGGAACCCTGCGGTAGCCAAAAGGGCTAAAAAAATCAGAGGGGCTATCATTTCCATGGTGCACAATTAGGGCGTAAAGATAAGTTGTTTTATTTAGTTGTCATTCAGTTCGTATTGTGCAAATATTCTTGTTACATTTGGTACTAAATCTGAGATAATGGAACCCAATAATTCTATTTTGTCTGCTGCGGCGGCCCAGCAAAAAATGCACCGCATGGCACTTGAATTAGCTGAAAATATAGCGCCTTCAACCAAGTCTTTGGTACTAATTGGCATCAGAAACAATGGGGTGGTAATCGCCAATAAAATTGCTGCATTAATTGCTCCCTATGTTCATTGTACGATCACTATTTTAGAAGCAAGTTTAGACAAGGATATGCCTTCAACAATTACCTATAGTGCTCCTGCACAATTTACGGGTGCGCATATTGTTTTGGTGGATGATGTTTCAAATAGTGGCAAAACACTTTTGTATGCTATCAAGCCATTATTAGATTTTTATCCAGTGAGTATTCAAACATTGGTACTCGTTGAAAGGATGTACCGCCTGTATCCAGTAAAACCTGATTATGTAGGGCTTTCTATTTCCACTTCTTTGCAAGACCATATTCGGGTGCTCGTGCATGGCAACGATATCGAAGGTGTTTGCGTGGAATCCAAGGCCTAATTTTTATTATTTTTGTAGCCTATTCAATCTTATTTTATGGATCATTCTATTCAAGACAAAGTTTCGGTGTGGCTTTCTGGTAATTACGATGAGGCAACTAAAAATGCCATTAACAGTTTACAACCTGATGAATTAGCCGATTCTTTTTATAGAAGCCTTGAATTTGGTACAGGTGGCCTACGTGGTATTATGGGCGTAGGAACCAATCGAATGAATAAATATACGGTGGGTATGGCTACGCAGGGTTTTGCCAACTACCTTAAAAAAACATATGGTAATGATCCCGTGTCTGTCGTGATTGGTCATGACAGCAGAAACAATAGCAGGTTTTTTGCAGAAACTACGGCAGGTGTATTTGCTGCCAATGGTATAGAAGTATATTTATTTGAGGCATTAAGACCTACCCCCGAATTAAGTTATGCAATTAGGCACTTAGGTTGTAAGGCGGGCGTGGTTTGTACCGCTTCACACAATCCTAAAGAATACAATGGTTATAAAGCTTATTGGAATGATGGTGGGCAGCTGGTTCCACCGCATGATAAAAATGTGATAAAGGAAGTGGAAGCCATTACAAGTGTTGATGAGGTGAACTGGTCTGGTGGAGAAGCAAATATTACCATCATAGGCCGTGATATGGATGAGGCTTATATTAACATGGTTAAAAGCTTAAGCGTTTATCCCGAAGTAATTCAGGCGCAGCATGATTTATCAATCGTGTATACGCCCATTCATGGAACAGGCATAACCCTGGTGCCAGAAGTATTGTCCCGTTTTGGATTTACCAATGTTCATATTGTGGAAGCGCAGGCAACACCTGATGGTAATTTTCCTACGGTGGGTTATCCCAATCCCGAAGAAGGTGAAACAATGGCAATGGGACTTGCTATGGCAAAATCATTAAATGCCGATATTTTATTAGGAACAGATCCAGACGCCGACAGGGTTGGCATTGGTGTTAAAAACCATAAGGGTGAATGGGTACTTATGAATGGGAATCAAACGGCTGTTTTAGCTTTTGCATACCTTATTGAAGCTCGAAAGGCAAAGGGTATTGCAAAGCCCAATGATATGGTTATTTCTACCATTGTAACAACTGCAATGATTAACGAGGTTGCCAAACAAAATGGAGTAGCATGTTATAATGTACTTACTGGATTTAAATGGATAGCTGAGCTGATCAAAGAAAAAGAAGCCAACGAAAACTATGTTATTGGTGGTGAAGAAAGTTTTGGACTCATGATTGGTAATGAAATCAGAGACAAAGATGCAGTAAGTGCTGTTGCTTTACTATGTGAAATGGCGGCCTATGAAAAAGCAAAAGGGAAGAGCCTTTTTGATAAGATGATCGAGCTATACATGCAATATGGTTTTTATTACGAACAGCTCATTAGTATTACCAAAAAGGGTATGAATGGGCAAAAAGAAATTGCAGCCATGATGGAAGGTTATCGTACCAGTCCTCCACAAACGATTGATGGATCGGAAGTGGTAGAAATGTTGGATTATGACATGCAAACCGGAAAAAATTTACTAAGTGGTGAAACCTGGAAACTATCGTTACCAAAAAGTAATGTGCTTCAATTTATTACCGCCGATGGTAGTAAAATTTCGGCAAGGCCATCAGGTACTGAGCCTAAAATAAAATTTTATTTTAGTGTACATACGACACTAGCTTCTAAAGAGGCGTATGATGTGACCTTTGCTAGCCTTGATCAAAAAATTCAACGAATTATTAAAGACATGTCTTTGGCATAGGGTGAATCATGCAGCAAAAACTAGAAGATAAACACGTACATAAAGGACTTCGTAAGCAAATGGTGGATTTGCTCAGGGAAAAAGGGATCACCGACGAGTCTGTATTGGCAGCCATCAATGCTGTGCCTAGGCATTATTTTTTAGACTCAGCATTTCTAACGCATGCATATGAAGACAGGGCGTTTCCAATAGGTGAGGGTCAAACCATTTCGCATCCGCACACGGTAGCTTATCAAACGCAGTTACTCCAAATTAATAAGTCGGATAAAGTACTAGAGATTGGAACAGGAAGTGTATATCAAGCTACTATTTTAGCTGAAATGGGCGCTCGTGTTTATACCATCGAGCGACAAAAAAAGTTATTTGATTTACATATCGACTATGTCTTTAAAAATAAATATCCAACCATCAAATTTTTCTTTGGCGATGGGTTTGTAGGACTACCCACTTATGCGCCATTCGACAAAATTATTATTACTGCAGCTGCGCCTTTCATTCCGCCTAAACTAGTGGAACAATTAAAGCCAGGTGGCATTATGGTGGTACCTGTAAATGAGGGAGAAGGGGATCAGCAAAGAATGATCAGAATTAGTAAAGACATGAACGGTGAAATTACGGAGGAGTCTTTTGATATTTTTTCTTTTGTGCCGATGTTAACGGGTAAGAACCGTTAACATCAGGCATCAAATATTTTTATTGCATCATATCCATTCCACCGCCACTCTGATCTGCTTTTGTGTTTTTACGCTTGAAAAGCGCAGCATCAAATTTACCAAAACGGTAATTGAAATTCATCCTTAATACTTGCGGGTCTCTTCTACGCTCACTTGTTTGTGTGAAGAAGTTACTTTCAGAATATGATTTAAATAATTGCGTTCTTAAAAAATCGTTCATGCTAAGCGTTAAAGAACCGCTCTTACCATTTTTCCATGTCCACTCTTTTCTGATGGCTAAATCAAGTCCATAACGTGGGAAATTAAAGCCCTGTGCCGATGTTTGTGCGCCGCCGCCAAACATACCTCCCCAGCCACCACCACCGCCTCGGCCACCACCACCTCCAACGTTTGGAGAAAGGATGGTTTTAGCCTGATAGTCACCACTCAATTGAATGGAAAGCGTTTTATTTAATTTAAAGCTACTGTTCATTTTAGCAAACCAGCTAACTTGTGCGTCGTTGCTAATATTTTGACCTGGAATAACGGCGTTAATTTGCGAGCTGAATAAATTACCGTTGATGGTTAAATCCCACCATTTTGTAACAGGTATTTTATTACTAAGTTCTAAACCAAAAATGATACTGTTGTCGGCATTGATATACGAGCTGTAATAAACCGGCATAGTATCAAGTGGGTTCAATTCATTTTTGCCCGTGTATACATAACGCGTAATTAAATCTGTGCTGTATTTAAAGAAAGCAGTAGCTAAAAAGTTAGCACCTTTTTTGTAGGCATTGTTATAAGAGAATTCAAATGAGTTGGTGAATTCTGGTCTAATGCCTGGATCTCCAACGCTAATATTTTGAGGGTCAGAAAAGTCTGGATAAGGAATTAACTGCCAGAAATTTGGTCTGTTAATACGGCGTGCATAGTTAAATTGTAAATCCTGCTTATCTGAAAGCTTGTACGTTATAAAAGCGGTAGGGATTAAGCTTAATGGATATTGCACTTTAAAGCTTGCAGAATCTTTTCCGGCAGCTGTTAAAAGTGTACCAGTATAATTAGAGCTCTCTGCACGAAGTCCTAATTGGTAGTTGAATTTTTTAACTCTAAATGTATAGGTTGCATAAGCTGCATACACCTGGTCATTGGATTTAAAACTATTACTGATTCTTGAGATCATATCATATTTTGCAGTAACCGGATTGTATCTATATTGATTGGATACTGATTCGTTTAAACGAACAGCGCCTCTTATCCCCATTTCAAGTTTGCTATCATCGGATATAGGATTTTCATAATCCAATTGACCCGTAATGTTGCTTGAATTTCCTGAACCAATGGTTTGTTGTAAGAGTGGAAATCCTTTTAGGGTATTATTGATAAAGAAAGTTTGTGTATTAACGTTTGAAGTATTATTGCTGTTTCTTTCGTTGTAATTAATATCTGCAGATAAACTCTCGCCGTTTTTTGCATAGTTGTGTTTGAAACTTAATTGGCCGCCAAAATTATTAGAGGTTGAAACATTGCCGCTTCTGATATCATTATAAGATGTATAAACACCCTTGATAGTAGAATCTGCTTTTTGGTTATTTTCCGAATCAAAATTTCCGTTGTTGTAATTGCCTGAAAATGACAATGTGTTTCTGTTATCAATAAAATAATCAAAACCACCTCTCATAAAACTAAAACCACCTTCATTGATTGATTTTGCGGTATTGCTAATGCCGCTCGGCGTAGCAAAGAAGTTGTCTCTAATGGTTGAACTATTACTAATAGATTTAAACTGGTTTAAATTGGCAGATAAAAATGTATTGAACTTCCCTTGTCGAATATTGATATCAGCGCCTAAATTTACTTTTGCACGAGAATCGATTCCTGATCTTAAGCCGCCATTGTAGCCTACCTTTTTATTCTTTTTTAAAACGATATTGATAATACCGCCGTTGCCACCTGATGCATCAAATTTAGCAGATGGGTTGGTGATTAATTCCACGCGATCTACAATATCAGATGGGATTTGGTCAAGGGTTAGGGTTGTGGGTCTGCCATCTACAAAAATAGTGGGTGCTGCGTTTCTTAATGTTACATTACCATCAATATCAACGTTCACCGATGGAATGTTTTTCATAATTTCAGTTGCAGACTGTCCCGTGCTCACTAAGTTTTTATCGACATTAAATATTTTACGGTCAATCCCCATTTCAAATTGCGGCTTACTAGACGAGGTTACTGTTACGTTACCTAGGTCTGTTGCATCTGCAGTGATTTTGATATTTCCTAAATCTTTATCGGCCATACCCAACATTTGCTGCATGTTAGGTGCTGCACCTGGTTGAGGCATTTTGATACCAAAACTGATGGTTTGATCGAGTGTTTTAAAGCCAAGGCCTGAAACCTTTAGCTTGAAATTGCCAAATAATGAGAGGTTTTCGAAGCTAAAATCACCATTTGCCTTGGTGATTTGTGTGCTTAAAACCACTTCCTTCATTTTTTTAGTTACCGTATCAAACTTATTGCCAGTTAATTGAACCGTCATGGCATCGAGTGCTTTGTTTGTCTTGCTATCCACAATTTTGCCGTAAAAATGTCCAATATTTGTTTGGGCACCACTTGGCATACCGCCTGTTCTGGCACCAGGATATTGTGCTTGAAGGTTGTTAAAGCACAATCCAACGAATAATGTAATTATTACTATTATTTTACGCATCTTATTTATTTATAATTATTTATGCAAAGGTCCATCAATTAATTGAATTCAATAAATCCAATGGACAAGCGGTAATATGACAATTTTTTGGGGGTAAAGTTTTGAAAACAGCTAAAAACAGCCATTTTTTATCGGTAAACGGCAAAATAATGGTGATTACCCGCCAATCCAGGTTATAAACACCTGAAGGATACCAATTAAAAACCCTAAAACGGCACCAATCACTTCAATAAACCTGAATTCTTTAGACATAATAGATTGTAGGATTTCCTCTAGTTTATCAGAGCTAAAATTGCTTACTTTTTCCGTTACAATGGCTTCTAAATCAAGCTCATGCTTAAGTTTTTCCATGTAACTTGTCATAAGAACTGGAAATAAGCTTTCTAACTCCTTCATAAACACCGATTTAAGCTGTTCGATGGTTTTATCGCCAATAAACATGCTTATTATTGGCATTTCTGCGGCCAATTTGTTGCGCAAAAAGTTGTCAATATGCGTTTCTACGAGGGGCATTACTTGCTTAAGGTTGCTTCCATCAGTGATTTTTGACTCAATATCTTTGAAAGAAAGTAGTTCTTCACTTACCAGTTTCCCTAATTTTT
>JBIIZN010000007.1:0-24844 GCA_044346275.1 Sediminibacterium sp. | reverse complement strand
GAAAATTTAGCCTTTTGCTTATCTTTTTGAGGGTTACCTTTGCAGTATTCTATCAGATAATTATACATTTTATGAAGTTTGGTGTGGTTGTATTTCCAGGATCTAATTGTGACAGAGATATGCAGGACGCTTTGGCACAGGATTTGGGTAAAGAAGTGATTATGTTATGGCATAAAGACAAAGACCTTAGCATGTTTACCACAGGCGATTGTATTATACTTCCGGGTGGATTTTCTTATGGCGATTATTTACGTTGTGGTGCGATTGCACGTTTTAGTCCCATGATGCAATCTGTAATTGATTTTGCAAACAGGGGCGGAAAAGTACTTGGCGTTTGTAATGGATTTCAAATATTATGTGAGAGTGGATTACTACCTGGTGTGTTACTACAAAATGCCAACCAACAATTTATTTGTAAAAATGTTTTTATAAAAAATGATGCAACGGGCGCTTTAAAAATACCTATAGCGCATGGTGAGGGTCGTTATTTTGCTGATCAAAAAACGCTGGATGCGCTAGAAGCCAATGGCCAAATCATTTTCACCTATTGTGATGAAAATGGAAATGAAACAGAAGGCAGCAATCCTAATGGGGCAACAAAAAATATTGCCGGCATAAGTAATGCAGCAAAAAATGTATTTGGTATGATGCCGCACCCAGAGCGAGCTACTTCAAGTGTGCTTGGGAATATTGACGGTAAAAAAGTGTTTGAATTACTTGGGTTAAATTAACGATGATGAAAAAATTATTTTCAATACTTGCTGTTTTGTTTATTTCTTATGCGGCGTCGGCTCAAATTCAGGACCCCGTAGATTGGTCTTATTCGGTAAAAAAAGTGAGTGCCGATACCTATACTTTTACAGCTACCGCAAACATCGAAGGTGATTGGCATATTTATTCGCAAACCACTGGAAAGGGTGGTCCGGTTCCTACCAAAATTAATTTTAAAAATAACCCGCTTATTACTAAAGTAGGTGTTACCAAAGAAGTTGGAAAAGTAAAGCAGGTGTATGATGATCTATTTAAAACCACGGTTCGTTATATTGGTGAAACGGCTACTTATACGCAAACATTGAAAGTGCGTGGCGGTGTTAAAACAAATATTAGTGGTACTATCGAGTATATGGTTTGTGACGACCGCCAGTGCTTGCCGCCAAGCAAAAAAACTTTTGACCTTAAGCTTCAATAATGACTAAGAAAATATTATTTATTGTTTTACTTGCCAGTATACAATTAATTTATAGCGCAGCTGCACAGGATTCTAAACAACCTGTGCAGTTTGTTTTTTCGGCCACTAAATTAACGGACACTTCTGCAACGCTTACCGTGCATGCTGTGGCAGCAAAAGGTACCCGCATCTTTACGGCCGTTAAAAAAAATAATGACGATGTGTTTGTGTCGTCACTTCAATTAGATAGTTCGGCTACTATACGAGGAACTGTTATTGAAGAGGGCGTTGCGGGTGCTGTAGCACTTGCGGGGACAACTGACAAAGGTACAGCTTATGATAGTGTAACTTTCAAGTACACAGTTGGCATTAAAGTAGGCGCCACTGCTATTAAAGGTTCTTTTAATTGGCTAGGTGTTTCTGGCGATGATTATCCAAGTGGTGAAGAAAAAATAAATGTAACGATTACAGATGCTGCTGCAACTGCTATCGATGTAGCTGACGCCGGCGCGGCGTCTCAAAATAAAGAAGGCTCTATCTGGAGTATCTTTTTACTTTGTTTGGCAACTGGACTTCTTGCTGTCATTACGCCTTGTGTGTTTCCACTCATTCCAGTAACGGTTAGCTTTTTTTTAAAGCGCAGCAAAACAAGAATAGAAGGTTTAAAAAATGCACTTTGGTACTCTATATCGATTGTACTTATTTATACCATTCCTACACTCTTGCTCACGCTAATTTTTGGCGACAAAATTTTATATACCATTTCTACGCACCCGGTTTCTAATATTTTCTTTTTTGTGGTGTTTATTGTTTTTGCCATTTCATTTTTTGGTGCTTTTGAATTAGCGCTCCCTAATAGTTGGGCCAACAAAGCCGATCAAAAAGCGGGTAAAGGCGGATTACTGGGCATCTTTTTTATGGCTTTGACGCTGGTGATTGTTTCTTTTTCTTGCACCGGTCCTATTGTGGGCACCTTACTTGGACAAACCAGTATGCAAGGCGTAGGACTTGCACCCATTATAGGTATGATGGGTTTTGGGGTAGGTTTAGCTATACCGTTTTCTTTGTTTGCATTTTTCCCATCCATGCTACAATCACTTCCAAAAAGTGGCGGCTGGTTAAATACCATCAAAGTAAGTTTTGGTTTTATTGAATTAGCACTCGCGCTTAAATTTTTATCCAACGTAGACCTCTCTTATCATTTAGGTATTTTAAATAGAGATGTGTTTTTAGTACTCTGGATTGTGGTATTTTTCTTATTAGGCGTATACTTGATTGGCAAATTAAAATTTGCCAATGATAGTGATTTGCCATACGTGTCGGTGCCACGTTTATTTTTTGCGATGGCAAGTTTTAGTTTTGCCGTGTATATGGTGCCAGGCTTATGGGGCGCTCCGTTAAAGGCGCTCAGCGGTTTTATACCACCAGCTACCACACAAGAATTTAATTTAGATGATCTTCAATATAAAATTGGAAACGCAGCTAGCGTAAGCCCCAGTGCTGGGCCTCAAGCGGAGCCACCTAAAAAGTACACGAGTAAATTACAGGTACCTTTTGGGTTAAGGGCGTATTTTGATTTGGAAGAAGGCATGGCTGCGGCTAAAATTTTAAAGAAGCCTGTGATGCTAGATTTTACAGGACATACCTGTCCAAATTGCCGTAAAATGGAAGAGCAGGTATGGAAAGATCCGGCGGTATTATCACGCATCAAAGAAAATTTTGTGCTCGTAAGTTTATATGTAGACGAAACAGAAGAGCTGCCTGCAAGCGAGCAGTACACCGATAAAAATGGCGTTAAAATTGAAACAGTAGGTGGTAAAAATCTAGACTACGAAATCAAAACCTTTGGTTTTAATGCGCAGCCGCTCTATATGTTTTTGGATTTAAACGGGAAGCCTTTAAGTGATGTAAAATATGGCTACGACCCTAGTGTGGCAGGTTTTATTAAACATCTAGACGCAGTTAAAGCCGCTTTTGATGCGGCCAACAAGTAGGTAAACGATTGCTCTTACAAGCGCTGTTCAAACTTATTTATAAAGTCATCTGATTTTCAGTCATCATTTTACGGAGGTTGATAAGTCCGTAACGCATACGACCCAGTGCCGTGTTGATACTGCAATTGGTAATTTCAGCAATTTCTTTAAAGCTAAGGTTGGCGTAATGTCTGAGTACAATGATCTCTCTTTGCTCTTCTGGAAGTAGGTCAAGCATGCGGCGCACTTTATCGTGGCTTTCACCGCGCATGAGCTTTTGATCCGGCGCTTCTTGTGATACATTGATCACTTCAAAAATGTCCTGATCGTCCGAAGTTTTGATAGCAGGCGTACGCTTTACCTTTCTAAAATAATCGACACATAGGTTGTGTGCAATTCGGAGCGCCCAAGGTAAAAACTTACCTTCTTCGGTGTAGCGCTTGTTTTTTAGGGTGTCAATGATTTTGATAAACACATCTTGAAACAGGTCTTCGGCTAAATAAGTATCCTTTACAAAAAATAAAATAGAGGAGTAGATACGGTCTTTGTAGCGCGTTACCAGTACATCAAATGCTTCTGTGTCACCGGCTTGAAAGGAACGTATCAAATCTAAATCTGCAACCTGCTCGAGTGTTTTCATAGTCTATTTTCTTTCTCGGAGTTCAAATTAGTTATCTTTTATGCTGGTTGCTCGCTTGTGGATACATTGCAAAAGAGGTGTTTGGTTATTCACATCGAATAATTTGAAAAAAAATTGTGCAGGGGCGAAAAAATTGTGGGTTTATTTAAGCCGTAACTAAACCTATGCTGCGATAATCTGTTTACATTGTGTAACATTTATGGCAGCAAAAAAACAACTAGAATCAGCGGAGGTAAAGGGCGCAAAAGTAATCGGAGCAAAGGATTCATTAAAGGGTCTGGACGCTATTGAGGTGGTGGGTGCGCGCGTGCACAATTTAAAAAATGTAAGCGTGGCATTTCCGCGCGGTCAATTTATTGTGGTAACGGGCGTTTCGGGGAGTGGTAAGTCGTCACTAACCATTGATACTTTATTTGCCGAAGGGCAGCGCCGTTATGCCGAAAGTTTAAGTGCCTATGCCAGACAATTTATGGCTCGTATGGAAAAGCCAGACGTGGACATGATTAAAGGCCTTTGCCCAGCTATTGCAGTAGAGCAAAAAGTAATTACTCGCACGCCCCGAAGCACAGTGGGCTCCATGACTGAAATTTATGACTACCTCCGACTTTTATTTGCTAGAGCAGGTAAAACTATTTCGCCTGTTAGTGGTAAAGAGGTAAAAAAAGATGAGGTATCGGATGTGGTAGCGGCCATTAGTGCCTTTCCAAAAAATAGTAAAGTAGTAATTGGTGTTGCATTAAAGCAGCATAAAAATAGAGCGGTACTTGAAGAGCTGAATATTTTACTACAAAAAGGATTTTCAAGAATTTATGTAGCATCTGCTCCGGAGCCACTCATGCGTATAGAGGAACTGATGGAACAAACGCCTGCTGCATTAAAAAAAATATTGCCGCTGGCTAAAGAAACCTCTGCCACACAAACAACGCCGCAAACCTGGGTACTTATAGACCGTATTGTGGTTAAAGACTTTGATGAAGATGATTTGCACCGCTTATCCGATTCGGTGCAAACTGCTTTTTATGAAGGCGAGGGCGAAGTATATATAGAGGTAGGTGGCAAGCAGGTCAAGCATTTCAGCAGTAAATTTGAACTAGATGGTATTGTATTTGAAGAGCCGGTGCCGAATTTATTTTCATTTAACAATCCATTTGGTGCATGTCCTACTTGTGAGGGATTTAGTCAGGTGCTAGGGGTGGACGCTGATCTTGTTATTCCGGATACTCGTTTAAGTTTATTTGAAGGTGCGATAGCGCCATGGAAAGGAGAAAAATTAAGTTGGTGGAAAGACCAGTTTATTAAAGGCGCTTCTAAAATAGATTTTCCGATTCATAAACCCATTGCACAATTAACCAAAGCACAGTACCAGCAGTTATGGGATGGTGTGGGTAAAGTATATGGCATCCACGATTTTTTTAAAGAGGTAGAACAAAATTTATACAAAGTACAATACCGTGTTTTATTGAGTAGGTACCGTGGACGTACTACTTGTACAAGTTGTGGTGGATACCGTTTACGCAAAGAAGCGCTCTATATAAAAGTAGGTGGTAAACATATTGGCGAACTATGTCAAATGCCGGTGCGTGATGTAAAAGTTTGGTTCGATAACCTTGTGTTATCGGAGCATGATAGTACGGTTGCCAAAAGAATTTTAATTGAAATACATCAGCGCCTACAAACCCTTCTAGACGTGGGTCTTGGCTATTTAACGCTAGATAGACTTGCTAACTCACTCAGTGGTGGCGAAAGTCAGCGCATTCAATTAACCAGAAATTTAGGGAGTAATTTAACCAACTCATTATACATTTTAGATGAACCTTCTATTGGGCTTCATTCTAGAGATACAGAGCGTTTAATTGGGGTGCTTCAATCGTTACGTGATTTAGGAAATACCGTTGTAGTGGTGGAACATGATGAAATGATTATGCGTAAAGCAGATCATATTATTGATATGGGTCCATTTGCTTCGCACCTTGGCGGTGAAGTAGTAGCAGTGGGTAATTACAACGAGCTCATTAAAAATTCTGATAGTTTAACGGGTAAATATTTATCAGGCGCACTTGCTATCGAAGCTCCAAGTAAATTAAGAAAGAGCACCCGTTTTATTGGTGTAGAAGGTGCTAGACAAAACAATTTAAAAAACCTCACGGTTAAATTTCCACTGCAAACATTATGTGTAATAAGTGGTGTGAGTGGTAGTGGAAAAACAACGCTCGTAAAACAAATTTTATATCCAGCACTTCAAAAATATAAAGGTGAACCCGCCGATAAAGTGGGGCTTCATTCCAAACTCATTGGCGATATCGATTCTATTTCACAAATAGAACTTATAGATCAAAACCCAATTGGCAAATCGTCACGCAGTAATCCGGTTACCTACATAAAAGCCTACGATGGTATCAGAGATTTGTATGCTAAGCAGCCGCTTTCTAAAATGCGCGGGTTTATGCCTAAACATTTTTCTTTTAACGTAGATGGTGGCCGTTGCGATACCTGTAAAGGTGAAGGTGAACAAGTGGTAGAGATGCAGTTTTTAGCAGACGTACACCTCACTTGTGAAGCATGCGGGGGTAAAAGATTTAAAGAAGAAGTGTTAGAAGTGCAGTATAACAACAAAAGCATTTTTGACGTACTTGAATTATCTGTAGATCAGGCACTCGAATTTTTTGTGGATGATAAAAATATTTACAATGCCATACTGCCACTTCAATCGGTGGGGCTTGGTTATATTAAACTTGGACAAAGTAGTGATACCTTAAGTGGTGGAGAAGCGCAGCGGGTAAAGCTTGCTAGCTTTTTAGGAAAGGGTAAGGGGCATGGTCAAATGCTATTTATTTTTGACGAGCCTACTACCGGACTTCATTTTCATGACATCAAAAAATTACTCAACTCATTTTCGGCACTCATCGATCAGGGGCATTCACTCATTGTTATTGAACACAACACAGACGTCATTAAATCGGCAGATTGGCTCATAGACATGGGTCCCGAAGCGGGTGATGGCGGTGGAACCGTTGTGTACGAAGGCGTACCTGCTGGTATTAAAAAATACGCAGCATCACACACCGCAAAATACTTGTAAGTGTCTGAAATAATGGAAGGCTAACTATTTATTAACGCAAGCGGTCTAGGCTCTTCAGTAATTTTTGATCTTTGTAAATACTTCTAATAGCAAGAATAAAAAACACAGGCACTAAAAAGCTAAGTATAGAATACAGTGATAGTCCACCTGAAATAAAGCCTCGCATATACAAGAAGTAGTGCATCAAATTTGCCAAGCTCAAAACCAGACCTACTACACACATCTTGATTTGTAAACTTCTATTGCTATATAAAAAAATAGATATAAGCGCCATTAATGCCGTAGCAATTACAAATACGAGTAGGATAATGTTATTGTTATCTTTATCGTACGGCGTGATGGTAGTAGTAGATCCTTGCACTTCTAGGCTACCATAATAAAAAGGCAGATTAATAGAAGCAAATGCACAAATGCTAGCTAATAGTAACCACAGGGATTGAATGCGTTGTATCATAGTTCTGGGTATAAAACAAATTGTGACATAAATTCATTTACATCGCCTTTTAATTTTTCTAAAAGCGCTGCATCATCTGGGTTCATAAGTGCTTTATCAATGGCGTTTACAACAAAAGCCATATCTGATTCTACCATGCCTCTTGTAGTAACAGCTGCTACACCAAATCTAATGCCTGAAGTAACAAATGCCGACTTGTCATCGTAAGGTACCATATTTTTATTGGCTGTAATGTCGGCGTGTCCTAAAACCTGCTCTGCTTTTTTACCGCTGATATTTTTATTGCGTAAATCAATGAGCATTAAGTGGTTGTCTGTACCTCCACTGATTATTTGATAGCCTTTATCTGTAAAGTTTTTAGCCATAGCCTGCGCATTTTTTTGCACTTGCTGTTGGTATACTAAAAATTCATCAGTTAATATTTCGCCAAATGCAATGGCTTTAGCTGCAATTACATGCTCTAGTGGACCACCTTGTGTACCCGGGAACACCGCCATATCAATCACATTAGACCACAGTCTTAAATTTCCTTTTATATCTTTTAGTCCAAGTGTATTTTCGCCATCTTTTTTCATCATGATAACACCACCACGAGGTCCACGTAATGTTTTGTGCGTAGTAGATGTAACAAAATGACAATGATCAAATGGAGAACTTAATAATCCTTTTGCAATTAAACCAGCTGGGTGCGCTATATCAGCAAGCACAAATGCACCTACTTCGTCGGCAACTTTTCTGATACGTGCGTAATCCCAGTCTCTGCTGTATGCACTTGCACCACAAATAATTAATTTTGGTTTTGCAGCACGGGCCTGCGCTTCTAACATTTCATAATCGATAAGACCTGTTTCTTTTACAACACCATAAAAATGTGGCTTGTAAATTTTACCACTAAAATTAACGCCCGATCCGTGCGTTAAGTGACCACCCATGCTAAGGTCTAAACCTAAAATAGCATCACCTGGTTGCAAAATAGCAAGCATGAGGGCCGCGTTGGCTTGTGCACCACTATGTGGTTGTACGTTGGCGTACTCCAAATTAAAAATTTGCTTTAAACGATCAATGGCTAACTGCTCTGTTTGATCCACAATTTCGCAACCACCATAATACCTGCGTCCAGGATACCCTTCGGCATATTTATTGGTCATCACACTACCTGAAGCTTGCATTACTTGAAGACTTGTAAAGTTTTCTGAAGCAATGAGTTCGATGCCTCTGCGTTGGCGTGCTAATTCTTGGTTGATGATGTCAAAAACAAGGGTATCTCTTTGCATAGTTGCTAATTTTGCTTGGCTACAAAGATAAGTTAAGGCCTTGATTATGTAGGTTCAAATTGAGGTGTGAAGCCTCAAACTATTAACAATTGTTGTTGCAATGCCTAATTTTACTATTTTCGAACCCCTATTTGATGTGGGTAAATCTTTTAAATCCCCCAAGTTATGAAAGCCGTTATCCCTGTAGCTGGTGCTGGAACAAAATTGAGGCCGCTAACTTATACGCAGCCAAAGGCACTTATACCCATTGCCGGCAAAACAATTCTCTCGCATATTGTAGATCAGCTTCATGAAGCTGGTATCACTGAGTTTATATTTATTGTAGGTTATTTAGGCGAAAAAATACAGGATTACGTTAAACAAACCTATCCGCATTTAACAACGCATTTTGTATACCAGAACGAACGTCAGGGAACGGGTCATGCGGTAGAATTAACCAAACAACTCATTGGTGATGAACCCATTTTTGTAGCCCTTGGCGATACCATTTGTGAATTTGACGTCAAAGAAATTATCGAAAGCCCGGTTAGTATGATTGGGGTAAGAAAAGTAGATGACCCCCGCGATTTTGGTGTGGCTACCATCGATGATGACGGATTTATTGAGCAGTTGGTAGAAAAACCGGCAATACCTAAAAGTAATATGGCCCTTGTTGGACTTTATAAGATCAACGAAACAGCCGTTTTGTTTGAATGTTTACATCAACTTTTTGTAGAAAATATTACCACCAGGGGTGAGTACAATTTAACGGATGCACTTGCATGTATGATACAAAAGGGCACCCGCTTTAGGTCATTTAAAGTAGCCAATTGGTTTGATTGTGGTAAAAAAGAATCGATACTTGAAACCAATGCAACACTCCTAAAAAAGATGGGTGGTCATGTACCAGCAGCCGATATTTATAAAGACACTATTATTATTCATCCTGTGAGTATTGCAGAAGGATGCGCTATTTCAAATGCAATTATTGGACCCCATGTAGCCATTGGCCCTAACACCACTATTACACAATCCATTATTAGAGATAGTATTATTGGCGGCTACACCCATTTACATGAAGTGGTGCTTGATAATTCTTTAATTGGAAGTGACGCGAGTGTTAAAGGCTTGTCGCGTAGTTTAAATATTGGGGACAATACTGAAATTGATTTTGGTTAAATACATTTCTGGTATAGCGCGCAAAATTTATTTGTGTAAATAAAATGAGTTGGCCTGACTAGTACAGGTAACCACAAGTTCATTGATACATACGTGATCAGGAAGTGTTGTAACATAGTAGGCCACATTTGCAACATCAACAGCTTCTAATGCTTTGTATCCTTCGTAAACGGCCGCCGCTTTTGCACCGTCTCCTTTAAATCTAGTATTACTAAAATTTGTTTCCGCAGCTCCCGGATGAATGGCCGTTACTTTTATATGGTGTGGTAATAAATCAATGCGCATCGATTTTGAAATGGCAGCCACCGCGTGCTTACTAGCGCAGTATACATTTCCTTCTTTGTATACTTCTACACCTGCCGTAGAACCAATATTAATTATATGCGCTTTTTTATTGTTGATGAGTAGAGGAAGTACTGCTTTACTCACGTATAGGAGTCCTTTTACGTTGGTGTCAATCATGGTTTCCCAGTCGTCTAAATTGGCGTTCTGAAAAGCGTCGCGACCAAGTGCTAAACCAGCATTATTAATGAGCACATCAATATTTTTAAAAGCATCTGGTATTGTATTTACAGCTGCAAAAACAGCTTCTTTATTTTGTACATCAAAGCATAACGTATGCACGGATGCATTGTGTTTTGCAACAAGTGTTTCTTTTAACCCCGACAATAAACTTTCTTTTCTGCCGGTTACAATTAATTTGTTGCCTGCCGCTGCAAATACATGTGCCATGGCTTCTCCAAAACCAGAAGTGGCGCCAGTAATTAAGATTGTTTTACTCATACATTATTTTATCTGATGATAACACTTGTACCTTTGGTGTATATTTTTTTATCTGCGTAGTCGATACCTACAGCTTCGTATACATAAGCGCCATTTGGTTGTAATTCATTTTTATAAGTTCCATCCCAACCCTGACCGAGTTTGCTGGTGGTATAAATGAGTTGCCCCCATCTATTAAAAACATTAAAATGAATCAATTGTTTGATGCCCTTAGTGATGGGTTTTAAAATATCGTTTTTACCATCATTGTTGGGTGTAAATCCTGAAGGCACCCATATGTTAGAAATACCATTAAAGATGGTTACTGTAACATTGTCTTCGGCGTAACAGCCAGCTTGTGTAAATACCCTAACAGTATACACAACAGAGTCGGTACCTGCTGTACCAATAAATATTGGATTTGCAATTCGAGGGTTATTTAAAAATGTTGAAGGGGTCCATAAGTAACTAAGTCCACCACTGGCGCCAAGTTGCATGGGTTTTCCAATAACGGCCATGGTGTCGTTTCCGGCATTTGGAATAATGCGCGGCACAACTGTTACACGAATCGTATCGGTAACAATTTTAGGACAACCGAGTGTGTCAGAAACGGCAATCACATAGTTTGTAGAATTTACCGGCCTTGCTACTGGGCTAAGGGTATTAAAGCCTGTTAAACTACTAGTAGGGCTCCAAGTAAATTTACTGGCACTAATAGTTGCTTGTAATGGGAGTGTCGTGCTAAAACAAATGGTGGTATCGGGTGTTGCAGTTACAGCAGGAGTTGCCACCACTTTAATAAGTATCGAATCTTTATCTTGACACTTACCTAAGTTGGCTGTTACAAAATATTGTGTGTTGCTTAATGGCTTTACAATTGGATTTTTAACGGGATCAACCACATCGCCACCAGAACTTCGCCACATGTAAGAAAGTGCAAATGAAGTAGGTGCTAGTGCAAAACTATCACCCCTACAAATAGTACTATCTGTTTTTAAATCTACTTTAATAAATTGAAGTACGTTAACCATAACACTATCAGTGGCGTTGCATCCATTGTCATTGACGGTTACGTAATATTTTGTACTATCATTGGGGAATGCACTAGGCGTTGCAGTATTAGCGCCGGTAATACGTAGTTTATTGGCCGTATTATTAGGTATCCATGAAATGGTAGCCGTATTGGAAATATTTGCTTTTAAACGAAGTGTATCATTACTACAAATGAGCGTGTCTTTGAATGGAAGATTGATTTGTGGCTTATCTAAAATAGCAATTTGTTTGGTGAGGGTATCACTACATCCTTTATTATTGGTTGAAATAAGTGTGACGGTTGCGTTTTGTGCTCCACTGTATTTCCAAACGGTATCTTTTGTTGTAGCCGAATCTGCGGTGCTACCAGCATCACCAAAATTCCAGCGCCAACTATTCACAATGCCATATTTACTAGCGGTTAAATCTTTAAAAGTATAATTATTGAGTACACAACTTCCTGTAACCGAAAAATCTGTTTTAAATGTAGGGTACACTTTTACAATGGATGTGGTAGAATCTTGACAGCCGCCAGTGCTTGTTACTAATAATTTTAAAACATAAGTGCCCGTGTCTTTATAGGTATGTGTAGGCGTAGGTAAGGTAGAAATACTAGTTGCACCATCACCAAAATTCCATAAGTAACCATTGATGCTTGGACTTGTTGATTCGTTTTCGAATCTAAGTGTAAATCCATCGCAAGAAATATATTGTGGTTTTAATTCGGCGGCAGCGATAGAACAGTTTTCAACTTTTACTTGAAATTCTTTTTGGTGTTCACTAATTTTTATACCATTACGGTATTCTTCTACGCGAACGGCTAATAAATAAATACCTGTTACCGCCGGGGACCTACCCGTTACAATACCGGTTTTGGAATTGATTTGTGCCGAGTTATTTCCAAAGGGTTGATTAAAACTAAATCCACCAAAATAGGATACGGTGGTGTATGGTGGTGCATCGGATTGAAGTGGTAATTGATTAGGTGGTGGTCCGGCGCCAATATAACCTGGTGCAAATGAATACACCAACGAATCTTTGTCTGGATCTACCGCGCTAAAATCGAGTTGCATGGGAGAATTAACACAAACAAGGATCGTGTCTTTTTTAAAAAAAGTAGCACTTGAATTATCGGGGGCAAATCGATTGGTATTGCTGCCCGGAATTTTTACCCAGTAGCTAATTCCCACTGAATTTGAGTTCATATTTAATACGCCACTTACCCTGCAACACTGCGAATGACTTGCAAAATAACCATCGGCATTGGGGTCTAAATCTACCACAACTTCGTAAGCGGAAACAGCAAACTCTACCCTAGGAAAATTAGAGAGGCATTTATCGTAAGTGCCAAGTTTCATAAACTCGTAACTTTTTCGGCTCATAACGTAATTACCAACAAGCGTATTGTTATCACCTCTATAAATGGAAATGTTATAATTGCTTGATAGTGATGCTACGGTAGGTCCCGTAACAGTTGTGTCTTTGTATAATAAAAGTGTGATGACGTAACGTAATTTATTACCATCGGTGGGAGATTTACCCAAATAGGTATAAAACATTTCGCCCCCCGAAATATGTGAAGCACGCGCAGATGTAAAACAAACGCTAACAAGTAATATCAGTAACCATTTTTTCATGCATTCACTTTATCTAAAAAATCGAGTACCGCGTTGTTGAAATTAATGGGTTGTTCAAGCATACCCATATGGCCACAATTTTCTAGTACATAAAGATAGGCGGTATTGGGCATTTTTGTTTGTGGTAATGTATCTTCTAGTGCTACTGGAGTGTCCTGGTCGCCTAAAATAAACAGCACGGGCAGGGGGGTGGTTTCTAAAACGGGTGTAAGATCTGGACGGGCCATCATGGCTTGGTAATAATATGTGAGGGCCTCGTTGGAAAATGCTGGTAGCGACAGTATAAATTCATTAATTAATTGAGGGTCGTTTTTTTGTGTGTAGGTGCCAAATAAATTAGGTGCTGTTGTTTCTAAAAAAGTAGTGGCTCCAAACTTTTGTATAAATGAAATGCCCCGCGTTCTATTTTCAATTTTAATTGGCGTGTCAGGGAGAGCGGTTGAATGAAGTAATCCAAAACCTTTTAGATACTGTGGGTATTTTTTAGCAAAGGCCACCGTAACATAGCCGCCCATACTATGCCCAAGTACCACACAGTTTTCAATTTTTTCATATTGTATTAATCCGGCGGTACTATCTGCTAAATATTCGATTGAAAAATTTGATGGGAATATATTTATTGGCGATATGCCTGTGCCTAGTAAATCAGGTGTGTATACTGTGTATTTTTTTTCTAAAATTGTTACGATCTTATTAAAAATGTGGTGGTCTTCTCCAAAGCCATGCAGCAATATAACGGCTGGTCCACCGCCCGTTTTTACATAACCCATTGGGTGTTTGTCAAATTCAAATGAACGGGTTTCCATGCTTATTTTTTAAAGCGCTTGTATACACCTTGTATGAATAATAGAACTGCAAATGACGAAAAAATGAGATACAGCCAGTCGCCATATTTTGCGTAAAAAGTAAGGGTAGATTTTGTTGGTATACTGTATTTAATAACGGCTTTTTCGTCCCATCCTTTTTGTGCTACTATGTTTCCGAGCGGATCAATTACTGCAGATATGCCCGTATTGGCACTGCGCGCCACCCAGGTTCTTGTTTCTATGGCTCTAAGTGTAGCATACTGCAAATGTTGTTTGTGCCCACTTGTGTTGCCCCACCATCCGTCGTTGGTAATAATGGCAAGCAGGTTAGCACTCTTTTGTTTGTAGGTGCCTACATAAGCGCCGTAAATACTTTCGTAACAAATAATAGGTGCACTAATATACTGGCAACCATTACTGGTAAACACCTCTGCTTCTTTTGATTTTCCGTATCCACCCGTGGAGCCCCCAAACTGCTCGAGGAGCGGCCCTAAAAAATTTAAAAAGGTAGGGAGGGTTTCTACACCTGGTACTAGTTTGCTTTTGTTGTAAAATGCAAGTGGCGTTCCGTTGTTAATGTATACGGCTGCATTAAATGCGTCGTAATAAAAACTGCCATCGCTCGATTGTTTAGCAGTAGGTGTTTCTTTGGTGGCGCCGTATTTTTTATAGGTTTCGATACCCGATAAAATGGAAAGCCTCGGATGTCTTTTGCTAAATTCAAATATGGGTTGATAGTAGGGGTTGGTGGTAATATTGTCCTGCCAGTCTGCTACGCTCATAGCTGTTTCTGGCCATATCACTAGGGTTGTGCTACTATCCATGTTTGATTCTGTGGCGTTAATGAGCGCTGCAATTTGCGATGATGCACTAGAAATTTCAAACTTTTGATAAGGATCGATGTTGGGTTGTACGACTAGTACATTTTGTGTACTATTTGCATTTTTGGAACTTGTGTTGGCTTGCGTTTTTTGATAACTGAGTATCAGGTTTGAGCAAACAACCGGCACTATAAAAAACGATACAATTTGAACGATGTTTTTTTTGATGGGCTGCTTTTCTTTTTTTGCGACTACTAATTTGAATACGAGTATGTTCATGAGTAGTATCCATAAACTTCCACCAGCTACCCCGGTATATTCGTACCACTGAATCACGCTGGTGTGCATCGCAAACCCATTGCCTAGCGTGAGCCATGGCCAGCTAATTTGCCAGTTTAAATGGATGTATTCAAAAGTGAGCCAAGACGCTATGAGTGTAAAAAAGCCAATGTTTTTATTTTTTTGTGCTGCAGCAAAATAAAATAACCAGGGCACGCACATGAGTAGGCTGTTAGCGATAATGGCTGCTACGCTACCCACATCGGTGGAGTTCCACATCCAATACGTGGTGCCAATATTCCAGATGAGTACCGACAAAAAAGTATATCCAAAAAAATGCAGTTTTTTGGTAACGTTACCCGCAATAATAAGTAGGGGTACCCATGCAACAAATAATAGGGGAGCCAACCAAAAAACAGGCCATGCTACAACGAGTAACAGGCCTGTTAAAATACTATAACCGAGTAGGGTTGATTTTTTCAAGTCGTGAAATTATTTACGGCTATAATTTGGTGCTTCTTTTGTGATATCAATATCGTGCGCGTGGCTTTCTTTCATGCCCGCATTGGTAATTTTTACAAAAGTTGCTTGCTGTAATGCTTTGATATTTTTTGCACCGCAGTAGCCCATACCTGATCTTAATCCACCAACGTATTGGTAAATAATTTCAGAGATATTTCCTTTGTAGGCAACGCGTCCTTCGATGCCTTCTGGCACATATTTTTTAATATCCGCTTCTACGTCTTGGAAATAACGGTCGCCACTTCCCTGACTCATGGCGCCTAAACTTCCCATGCCACGGTATTCTTTAAACTTACGCCCTTCATAAATAATCGTGTCTCCAGGGCTTTCTTCGGTACCTGCAAAAACAGATCCCATCATAACTACGTTGGCGCCAGCAGCAAGTGCTTTTACCATGTCGCCGGTGTAACGAATACCACCATCTGCAATTACCGGGATCCCCTTAGATTTTAGGGCCATGCTGGCTTCCATAATGGCCGTAAGCTGCGGAACACCTGCACCCGCTACTATACGTGTGGTGCAAATAGAACCAGGCCCTATGCCCACTTTAACGCAGTCGGCGCCGGCTGCGGCAAGCGCAAGGGCGCCCTCTGCCGTACCCACATTACCAGCTATAATTTGTAGCCCTTTAAAATTTTTGCGGAGTGCTTTGAGTGCTTCAATAACACCTTTACTGTGTCCGTGTGCGCTATCGAGTGTTACCACGTCTACACCAACGTGTTGAAGTGCTGCGGCTCTGTCCATTAAATCGGAAGTGATGCCAAGTGCAGCGCCCACTAGTAAACGTCCTATGCCATCTTTAACGGCGTTTGGAAAATTACGTAGTTGTAAAATATCGCGGTAGGTGATCAGACCAATCAGTTTACCTTGTTTGTTGACAACGGGTAATTTCTCGATCTTATGTTTGCGTAAAATAATTTCTGCTTTTTTGAGGTCGGTACCTTCTGGTGCAATCACTAAATTTTCTTTAGTCATTACTTCTTTTACCTTGCGTTTTTTGTCTGTCTCAAAACGAAGGTCTCTGTTGGTTAAAATACCTACTAATTTTTGTCCGGCGTCTACAATGGGAATTCCCCCAATTTTATTGTCGCGCATTAATTTAAGTGCGTCTCCAATGGTGGCGTCTACCAAAAGAGTAACAGGGTCAACAATCATGCCGCTTTCACTTCTTTTTACACGTCTTACTTGCTCGGCTTGTTTGTCGATGCTCATATTTTTGTGTAAAATACCAATGCCACCTTCGCGTGCAAGTGCAATGGCTAGGTTAGCTTCTGTAACGGTATCCATTGCCGCGGATAACATCGGTACATTCAGCGTTATAGACTTTGTAAGTTGAGAGCGGATATCAGTATCTCTTGGTAAAATTTCGGAGTAGGCTGGCATAAGTAAAACGTCATCGAACGTTAGCCCTTCTCCAAATAATCTAGCACTTGTTGCCTTGTTGGCGGTCTTTGTATTTCTTGTTGCCATGTGCAAAGATACTAGGATACCTATATTTCAGCCAAAAAAATGATTTAGCCCAGCAGTCGTAGGTAGGTTTTGCCAGGAAGCGCTCCTATGAGGCCGTATAGCTCTAAATTGAGCAGGCTGCCCGCTAAAACGGCGTTGGGGAGCATGCTTTTGAGGTAAATTTCATCGATAGATACGGGAGTTTGGTGATCTAATATGCCAAGTATTGTTTTTTCAGGATCTGTTAAGTTTTGCTGCAGTTTAGGAGCTATTTGTTTTGTGGTGATTGGCGCCCAACCCAGTGCTTCAATAAATGTGGCTACGGAATCTAACATAGCGGCTTTATGCGTTTGAATGAGTTGTAAGCACCCACTACTTTTTTTATCGGTAATTTTTCCGGGGCAGGCAAACACTTGTCTATCGTAATCGAATGCAAGGTTTGCCGTAATCATACTGCCTCCTTTTGTTTCTGATTCAATTACAATGGTAGCATCTGATAAACCTGCAACAATGCGGTTGCGTTTTGGAAAATTAAATTTTTCGATTCTTGCGGTAGAGGATAATTCTGTTAAGAGTCCGCCCTGCGCTACAATATCTTTTGCAATATGCTGGTGCGCCGCCGGATAAATAGTGGCGAGTGAATGAGCAAGCACACCTACTGTTTGTAAATTACAATCGAGTGCTGTTTGATGCGCAGTAACATCGATACCATAAGCGAGGCCGCTAATTATAAGTGGGTTGTAAGGAGCCAATTGTTCCACAATTAAACTCGTAAGCCATTTGCCATACGGCGTAGGAAGTCTGGTGCCCACAATGCTAATAATGCGCGTTTGATTGATAGGTGCCGATCCTTTGTAATACAGTATGGTAGGGGCATCGGAGCAGGCGGCTAATTTTTTTGGATAGCCTGCCGCATTAATAAATAGGGGCGTGATGCCATGTTTGTTTACAAAAGAAACCTCTGTGTCGGCGGCTGTAAAATTATTGAACCGAATAATTTTTTCGGCGCGGTAATTACCAAAATATTCGATGTCGAGTAAGTCTTTTTTAGAAGCATTAAACACACCGCTCGCTGTTTCAAAACGTTCTATTAAATATTTGGCAAGGCTTGGTCCTATCGACTCGATTTGTGTGAGCGCAATTTGATAGCGTAGTTCGTTGTTTGCGTTTTGTGTGTCCATTACAATGCAAGCTCACGCAAAACATTCAAACAAAAATCAGTACTAGTACGTGTAAATGTGCGCACGAAAAAACGCACAACAACTCAACAAAACGCGAAATGTTAAAAAAGAGCAACAGCAAAACATGCAGGCGTACAGGCGCAACTTACAAACGCATAATCGTAAAACTAGTGCGTCTATTTTGTGCGCGACCTGCTGCCGTTGCGTTCGTGGCAATGGGTTCTGTGCTACCAAATCCTTTATAGGTAAGCCTTTCAGCAGCTATGCCTTTACTAGACAAGTATTTCACAATCGCTTTTGCTCTCTTAGTAGAGAGTGTTAGATTATCGGCGTCTTTACCAACATTATCGGTGTGTCCACTAATTTGTATGTGCATGCTAGGGTTCTCTTCCAATATTTGAACCAGTTTATTTAATTCTGGTAATGACGGTGGAAGAAGTGCAAAACTATTATTTTCAAATAAAACTTGTGTGAATACAAAACTAGACGCCAGTTTAATGGGCTCTAACGCAATGTTTTTAACATAGGTGCTATCAGGTGCTGCACCGGATAATGCATAGGCACTCGAATAAAATAAATATCCTTTTCTATTAACGGTAAACGTGTAATCTTTTCCTTCTGGTAGTGTAATAAAATAATTGCCTAGCTCGTCGGTTTGTACTTTATTAATGAGTGTACCACTTGCGTTGTCTGTTAATTCTAAATTAGCAGGTAATCCTTTTTTAGAAATTAAATCTGTAACAACGCCTTTTACATAAATGGTTTTAAAAGGTCTAGCATCTACGGGTAGTGTAAAAGAATAAATATCGAGTCCACCCCTGCTATCTTCTCTATCGCTTGCATAGTAAGCGGTGTAGCCGTCTGCAGCAACAGCTAAACTACCTTCGTTTTCGATGGTATTAATAGGGTAGCCCATATTTTCTGGAACGCCCCATTGTCCATTGGATAATTTTTTTAAAACAAATAAATCAGACCCACCATAACCAGGTAAACCGTCCGATGTAAAATAAAGTGTTTGATTATCCGCATGAATAAAAGGCGCCATTTCATCACCAGCGGTATTAATGGTAGGGCCCATATTTACGGCTTCGGTCCAGCGTCCATTTGGTTTTAAATAACTCACGTATAAATCGGCACCACCGTATCCGCCGGGTCTGGTGCTGCTAAAATAAAGTGCACGTTTATCGGGACTAATGGCTGGAGAACTTTCCCAAAAATCGGTATTGATCGAGTCCCCTAAATTTTCCTCAATACTCCAGCCTGTTGGCGTATACACCGATTTGTAAATATCAAACCCACCAAGTCCTGCACCCGCAATATCGGCAGCAAAAAACAACCAATCACCATCCTGTGATACAGTGATAGCACCTTTGCGTGGTTCTACATTAATGTCACCATCGAGCGGTGCAGCTTTATTAAAACTGTCTTTGCTACTAATGCCACTTAACATAAAATCTTCTCTAGCATTACCGGTGCGTCTTGTAAACACAAGGGCGTCATCGGTAACAGTAACGGAAGGGTAATATTCGGAAGAGCTTGAGTTAACACTATCACCTAAATTTTTTGGTGCAAAAACATATCCTGTATTTTTATTTTTTTGCGCAGTACTTAAAGCAAATGCATATGTTTTTTGTCGGTACTGTGCAGCTTTTATACTTCTGCCACTTAAATCAGAAAGCGTTAAAAACTTTTTGATGGCTGCAAGTGCTTCTTCAAATTGACCAAGCCCAGCAAGGTTTATAGAATAGGGTAGTAGATAAGGTGTAAAATAAATACTGTCTTTTAGTCGCGCGCGTTCATATACCGTAACTGCTTTTTTATACTGTTTGGTATTACCAAGTACACCAGCTAATGACAAGTAGGCGTCAATAAAATTGGAATCTATTTGTAAAGCGTTGCCAAGTAATGAAATGCCCTCTGCACTGCGGTTGTCTTCGAGCGCAACAAGGGCTTCGTTGTATTTTTTTAAAGCTTTAGGATTACTAGATTGACGCGGTGTTTGCGCAAAGGTAAAAGTGCTAATTAAAACAAAAGCACCACAAAATATCAGACCCCTAAACCTACTTTTTTGCTTCATGCAATTAAGGTACGTTAATATATTTGTGCAGTTGTGCACTCAGTTCCCATTTTGGGTTTTCTTTAATATATGCTGTTATAAGTGGAAGCATGCTAGACGCTTTTTCCCACTCTGGTTGCAAATATAATTTACAAGAAGGAGGTACCTGTGCCGCAAAGGTTTCGGCCCATTCAAAATCATGTTTATTAAAAATCACCACTTTTAATTCATGGGCTACTTGTACGACATGATCTAAGGGTGCTTTAAATTTTTTAGGCGATAAACAAATCCAGTTCCAGCTACCGGAAAGTGGCGAGGATCCAGAGGTTTCTATATTGGTTTCAAACCCTGCTGCCTGAAGCGCTGCAGTAAGTGCATCTAAATTGTGCAGTAAAGGTTCACCACCTGTTATTACTACTAATTTGGCCGGTGTTTTTTGTACTTCCGACACTAAAAATTCTACTGTTTGTAAGGGGTGCTTACTAGCGTCCCAACTATCTTTTACATCACACCACACACAGCCTACATCGCAACCGCCTAGTCTAATAAAATAGGCAGCTCTACCTTGGTGATAGCCTTCGCCTTGGAGCGTATAAAAATACTCCATCACGGGTAACGACGCTGCTATTGTGGTTGGGCTTTTCATGTAATAATTAAGCGTGTTGCAAATAAGCTTGCATGGTATTTTTTAAAAGCCCTGCAATGGTCATAAGTCCTACGCCACCTGGCACCGGCGTTATAGCACTTGCTAGTTCTGATACCTCGTTGTAAGCCACATCGCCTTTAATTCTAAATCCACTTTTGGTTGTTTCGTCTGCAACTCTTGTAATACCTACGTCAATAATGACTGCGCCAGGTTTTACCATGTTGGCGGTAATAAATCCGGGTTTACCAAGTGCAGCAACTAATATGTCGGCGTCTTTACAAAACGCTTCGATGTTGGGTGTATGTGAATGACAAATGGTAACCGTACAATTGCCTTTATTAAGGTTACTACTTAATAAAATACTCATAGGACGCCCCACAATATTACTACGACCTACCACCACTGCGTGTTTACCTTTTGTATCAATATTAAAGTGCTCGAGTAATAGCATAATGCCATAAGGTGTAGCCGGAATAAAGGTTTCGAGACCCTGTACTAATTTTCCAACGTTTACCGGATGAAAACCATCCACGTCTTTTTTAGGATCAATGGCTTCAATTACTTTTTGATCACTAATATGTTTTGGTAATGGAAGTTGCACTAAAATTCCATCTACCGTATTGTCTTTGTTTAACTTTTGTATGGTGTCTAGTAGTATTTCTTCAGACACATTTTCATTGAGGCGAATCAGTGATGATAAAAAGCCTGTTTCTTCACAATTTTTAACCTTGCTAGCTACATAGGTTTCGCTGGCTCCGTTATTACCTACTAAAATAGCCGCCAAATGAGGCGCTCTTTTACCATTTGCAGCAATCGCTGCAGTTTGTTTTTGCAAAGAAGCTTTTACAGCTGCTGCTGCAATTTTTCCGTCGAGTACTAACATGCAGCAAAAGTACCCTAAAATGAGGCTCCATAAAAGCCTATTTTTTTTGCCATTCATCCTTTTATTTTGCCGTTTGGTCGGATAAAAAATCAATTTTTACTTAATGAAACGATCGTTTGTTAGCATATAAATGATTGAAAATGAATAATTTATGAGTAAATGTTAATTTTATTTTAACATTTGTTAATTATTGCTTAACTTAGGCTCTTATTTTTTAACCAAATAATATGCAAATGAGAAAATTTTTATTTTTCATGGTTGCAGTGCTCATGCTTACGTCAAGTAAGTTTGCGCTAGCGCAGCAAACTGTTATAGATGGTAAAGTACTATCTAATTCAGGCGCTGCTCTTTCAGGAGCAACTGTTAAATCTGGAAACGTTAGCGCACTAACTGGTGCTAATGGTGAATTTAGTATTAGAGTAGCAGTAGGTGCTTCACTTACCGTTTCTTATGTAGGCTATACCGATATAAAGGTTTCAGCTGCTAAAGGAATGACTGTAACACTTCAACCTTCAACAAGCGCGCTTGATGAAGTAATTGTAACGGGTGTTGCTAGTGCCACTTCAAAGAAAAAAATGACCGTATCTGTAACAAGAGTAGGTGAAGAAAGACTAAGTGCTGTTCCGGCTGTTTCTGCAGCAGGTGCACTAGTTGGTAAAGTTGCCGGTGCAAGAGTTAGCATGGGTTCTGGTTCTCCAGGAGCTGGCGTTGACATCTTGTTACGTGGTGATAACAACTTAGGTATTGGTTCTTCTCCACTTATTTTAGTGGATGGTGTTATCCTTGATGGTTCTTTAGCAGACATCAACGTTGACGATATTGAAGCCATGGAAGTGGTAAGAGGTGCTGCGGCATCTGCACTTTATGGTTCAAGAGCGGCAAATGGTGTAATCGCTATCGTTTCTAAAAGAGGTAATAAATTAGACATCGGTTCTTCTAAGGTGACTGTAAGAAATGAAGTTGGTTTCCAACAAATCGCTAACTACATTGACCTTGCAGAAAACCATGCTTTTGAATTAGCTTCTGATTGGTCTACTCAAAATGCATATACAAAATATGCAGGTGTAACTTACCCAGCAAACTACACTGGTGGTTACAACCCTAATATTGTAGGTTCAAGAAGAATTTCTGCAGACCATTATTTAGACAATCCTTTTGCTGTAACTAAAGATTTGCAAAAAGAGTTTTTTGGTACCGGTACAAACATGACCAACTATGTTGCTGTGTCTAGCCGTTATGCAAAAACAAACATGTTTGCTTCTTTTGAAAACAACAAGCAAACGGGTATCGTTCAAAATACAAATGGTTATGCACGTCAAAACTTCCGTTTAAACTTAGATCACCAAATTTCTCCATGGTTAAAGCTTTCTGCTACTAACCTTGTGATCAATACCAGAACCCAGTATCCTGGTGATGGTGGTGGTATCTTCTTTAACATTGTACTTGCCGAGCCAGATAACAATTTAAACTTGGCTAACCCAGTAGATGGTCAACCATACTACTTACGCCACAACCATTGGAGTAACGAGCGTAATCCGTTTTATTCTACTTGGAAAAACAAGCGTGATGACGTTTCTCAAAGATGGATTGGTAACTACTCTGCAAACGTTAAGTTTACAAAGTGGGCTAACTTAGATGTATCTCACACCATCGAATCAAACAACTATCACTATACTTCATACAATCCTTTTGATACATGGACTGTTGGTAATGGTGGTGGTAATGCATATGGTATCGTTTACACAAAGGGTAGCCTTTACAAGTACTTCGATCATACTATGAACCAGAATACACAAGCAACTTTAAACATTGCGCCTAAGAAATACAAAGACTTAAGTGTTAAAGGTAAGTTGTCTTATTTATTTGAGGATAAGTTCTATGAAAATTTTGAAGTATACTCTTCTCAATTTGCTGTAAGAGATTTACCTACTATGGAAAACTTTACAACCATCAGAGATGCAGGTTCTCAAAGACAAACCATCAGAGCTAGAAACTACTTTGGTGTTATTTCATTTGATTACAAAGACCGCTACTTATTAGACGCGATGTACCGTTATGATGGTTCTTCATTGTTTGGTTCTGAAGCAAAATGGGCTAGCTACTACCGTGTATCTGGTGCATACCGTTTATCTGAAGATGTTAAAATTCCTGGTGTAGACGAATTTAAATTACGTGTAGCACATGGAACTGCAGGTTTACGTCCTGGCTTTAACTGGCAGTATGAAACTTACAACATTTCTAATGGTGTAACTTCTCCTGGTCAAAAAGGTAACAAAAACTTAAGACCTTCTCAAACTGCGGAAACTGAATTTGGTATCGACGTAGACTTCTTAAAGAAGTTTAACTTACAAGTGAACTATGCGAAATCTGTTACACAAGATCAGTTCTTGAACGTACCACTTATTCCTTTCGTAAACGATGGTTTTACTTCTCAATTCCAAAATGCTGGTACTGTAGAGTCTAAAACTTTAGAAATTACTTTAGGTGCAAACTGGGTAAAAACTAAAAACTTCTCTTGGAATACAAACGTTGTTTTTGGTCAAACAAAGACAGTGATTACGGAACTTCCAGTGCCTTCCTACCAATCTGGTCCTGATGGATTATTCTTCATCAAAAAAGGCGAAACCTATGGTGCTATTTATGGCTACGACTGGGTTAGATCTTTAGACCAAATGAGTAAGCAATTACCAGCTGGTAAATCAATTGCTGATTATGAAGTTAACAACGAAGGATATGTAATTCCTAAAGGAAGTGCAGGTTCTTTATTAGAAAGACCTATCAAATTAAACGATGCAACTGGTGCTTTAGCGTTTGTTAAAATGGGTTCTGGTTTACCTGATTTCACAATGGGTATCAGCAACAACATTTCTTACAAAAACTTTACACTCTACTTCTTGTTTGATATCAAGAGCGGTGGAGATGTTTACAACAGAAAATCTCAGTGGTTAACACGTGATAACAGAAATGGTATCATGGATATGGGCGGTAAAGCTGCTTCTGAAAAGAAAGCTTACGACTACTACC
>JBIIZN010000080.1:0-8067 GCA_044346275.1 Sediminibacterium sp. | reverse complement strand
AAGTGGCATTTGTGAATCGACCATCGATAAATTATAATTCATCACATCTTTTTCAGCCTTTAAAAAATTAATTTTTCCTCCATAATGTTGAATAAACTGAAGTCTGTCTTTAATTTTTCTTGAACCTTCAATGGAATTGACTTCATCTATTAAATCATCACTAAAGTTTTCAACTGAATAGATAAAGTTTGTATTAGATGATGCGTTTAGTAAAGTTGGCTTTGCACCTAAAAGTCCTTTGATTCCAAGGCCTTCATCTTTCTTTTTCAATCCCAAGTATTTGAAATCAAGTATTATATCTGCTTTTTGAAAGCTTCCTCCGCCTTTTTGAAATTGAACTCCTAATTCAGTTTCAAGTAGGCTAAATTCAGGTATTTCAAAAGTGCCTGACTGCTGGATAATTGTATCTTTTATCTTTTGAATTCTTGCCTGAGAAAATATATCTCTTGTTTTAAATCTAATTTCTTTCTTTGTTTTTTTGTCTCTAACAACAAATGTATCTCCTTCAAAAATAACAAAATCAAAGCCAATATTGTGATTTGTTACACGTTCAACTTCAATATAGCTTTCGCTTTTTACTAAGTTTTCATTTGACAAGTATAATCTCTTGTCACTGATTATTTTTATAAATGCATAAGGTTCTGCCCATTCGCCCTTGTTTAGTCTGCCCATACTAATTTTATTATTTTTTGATGATAATCCTTCCATATAAGAAATCATTGCCCCTCCAACTAATCTAATAGCATCAACAGCAACACTATTGCCAAGTTGCTTCATAGCTTGAATGTTATTTACAGGGAAAATAAAATCTTCTGGAAATCCCTGCATTCTTTTTCCTTCTTCTGGCCCAATTCTAACCACCTTACCATCAACATAATACGAGTCCCAATTTCTTCTATCAGTAATTGCTGAACCTCTACCACCAACTCTTAGTGTAAATCCTACTTTTCTGTCGCAGTTCCCGCCCAATACATGACTCATATTATATTTAAGTGGGACAGGCAAAGGAAAAGAAAATCCCATTTCAAGTTCGTTATCGTCTCGAAAGCCAATAATAAAAGTTCGTGGCCTATGTTGTGGTAATCCATAATCAGATGCCTTAACTATTTTGTAATGAACAGAGTAACCCAATTGATTTCTGAGAATATCTAAAATTACTTTTAAAGTATTTCCGTTATCATGGGTTGCAAGTCCTCTAACATTTTCTAAGAAAAAAGCCCTTGGCTTCTTAGCCTCAATTATTTCCGCTATGTTGAAGAAGAGATTTCCTCTCTCTGAACTATGATTATCTTCAAACCCCCGCTTAAATCCAGCTTGACTAAATGGCTGACAAGGGAAACCAGCACATAAAACATCAAAATCAGGTATTTCTTCTGGTGCTATCTTTCTTATATCGTCGTTAAATAAATTTTCAGAAAAAAGTTCGGGAGATATTTTTTTGTGGTTTTCTTCATAAGTTTTTCTTGCAAAGGAGTCGATTTCGGATGCAAAGACACAATTGCCCCCCAGACTGTGCATAGCTAAATGAAAACCACCAATACCTGCAAATAAATCTATAAATGTGAATCTATGCTCCATACAAACAATTAGTATTACTTAAAATATACAAAGTGTATAATTACAAAAATTATGAATGATTTATCTATTATTTTTTCAATTACTATCCTAAAACTTGGTTTAAACTGCAATATTCACTGCACTTTTAGTCCCTGAATAAATAAAAAAAGGTCAATTCTTTAGTGTTTTATACTAAGAATCAACCTCTTTGTGGTCCCGCCAGGAATCGAACCTGGATCTAAAGTTTAGGAAACTTCTATTCTATCCATTGAACTACGGGACCATCCCTAAAAGGGTAGCAAAAATAATAGATAATCCCATACTGCCACAAAATGCTTGTGGGTTGGCCGCTTTTAATAAAACAATGTATCTTAGCGGCTCAAATTAAATAGGTATGAAATTCTACAATATCGTTATCAAATACCGTTTTTGGCTGAGCTTATTGCTGTTGGTGCTAGGTCTTGCGTTAAATTTTACTGGAACTGGTTTATTGCCAACTTTACCAATCTACCTGGTTTTTATTATTGGAATAGGAAGCCATTTTTTTATTGGACCACTTCGTTTGATTCAAGAGCCTATGGAACAGGGTAATGTAGAAGAGGTAGAAAAAATATTAAAATCGGTTTGGTTTCCTGGATTGCTTTACAAGCCTGTACGTTCTACGTATTATACCATCAAAGGAAACCTTGCTATGATGACGCAAGATTTTGACAGTGCCGAAAAGCACCTAAAAATGAGTAACGATTTAGGATCACCTATGCCAGAGGCAGAAGGTGCTAATAAATTACAGCTTGGTATGATGTCTATGCAAAAAGGTGATCTTAAGCAAGGTGAATCTTATATCAGAGCTGCTATTAGACTTGGTATTCCTGATAAAGAAAGTGAAGCGGTTGCTTATTTAACCATGTGTCAAATTTTTATTAATAAGCGTGAGTTTAGAGCAGCTAAAGATTTTTTTAGAAAAGCAAAAGCTTGTAAACCAACTACCAAACAAGTGCTTGATCAGGTAAAAGAAATAGAAAAATATATTTCTAGAATGCCTGGTTAATTGCATACGCTATTACCCATGTTAGACATTCAAAAAGTTACTACTGAGGGTCCTGCATTAGAAAGTATCAAAACGCTTTTTAAAGCCTATTTGGGGGAGCTCAATGAAGACCTTTGTTTTCAATCTTTTGATAGCGAAATCGACAATCCTTTGTATAAATACAGCGCGCCTACCGGCGCGCTTTTTATTGCAACCTATAATGCTATACCTGTTGGCTGTATTGCGTTACAGCCCTTGCAAGAAGGAGGTACTTGTGAAATGAAAAGGTTGTATGTTGAACCCGAATATCGAAATTTAAAAATCGGAGATGCACTCGTAAAAGCGTTATTACAAGAAGCGCAATTACTGGGCTATACCACTATGAAATTGGATACATTAGAGAGGCTACAAGCCGCTATAAAACTCTATCAAAAATTTGGATTTGAAACCGTTAACGCCTATTACGATAATCCACTTCCGGGCGTTGTATACATGCAAAAAGAGTTACGCTAAAAACGGAGCATTGCCTATAATTTTCCTTCAATCACATCTTCTATCACGCGTGCAAAATGCAAATGTTCTAGTGCGTGTACTTTGGTAGCAAGTGTATCTGTTGTATCACTTGCATCAACTATACAAGAAGCTTGAAACAAATGTTCGCCCTCGTCATACTGTCCATTTACGTAATGAATGGTAATACCAGATTCTTTTTCACCAGCAGCAATCACGGCTTCATGAACGCGTGAACCATACATGCCTTTGCCAGCATATTTTGGAAGGAGTGATGGATGAATATTAATCATGTGTCTTGGAAATGCATTTAAAAATGCTTCGGGCATTTTCCATAAAAATCCAGCAAGTATGATGTAGTCAATTTCATATTTTGAAAGCTCTTTCACATACATATTGCCGTGTTCAAAATCTTTCTTTTCGATCATAAGAACAGGCACATCAAAATCAGCAGCTATTTGAATGACGCCAGCGCCAGGCTTGTTGCAAACAATGAGCGACACCCTAATGGATGGATGACCTTCAAAGTGTTCTATAATTTTTTGGGCATTGGAGCCGGCTCCGGACGCAAAAAGGGCCAAATTGCGTTTTTTGATGCTAAAACTCCCATTTTGAGGTTTTGGCGCCTTACTTGACACCCCAAATATGGTTTGGCTCATTTTTCGGAGGTAATTTCTAAAAAATCCAAATTGTCCCATCGGAATGCTAATTATGATCACGCAAAGCGGCCATAACAAACACATTAAAACTATATATAATACGTAATAAAGAACACCAGAATCAATCCCAGTAAGGGTTAGAATCGTTCTTCCCAGGTACCCGCAACTACTCCCACCAATGGCAAAAGTGCTAAACACGAGCACAAAAGAAGTCCAACTTAAATTCCATTTTTCCTTCAATCGCTTAAACATGCCCCAAAATTGCACAAAAAACCCGACAAATACTTGAAACTCAATATTGTCTTTAACAAAAAAAATGTTTGTTAGTATTCGCAATTGTCAGGTTCCTATAGTATTTTTGCGCGCAATTAAGGATATTTTTCCACTACAGAACCCGTTTGTGTATATGACATCTTTTAGACGCAACACAAGTCGCATCGTCAAGAACTGCTTATATAGCGCAGTTTTCTTGTTGGGCCTTTTAGTTACAAATACCGTTACCGCCCAAGACGGAAAAACCTTGTTTAATACCAATTGTGCTTCCTGTCATCAGGTGCATAAAAACTCTACAGGCCCTGCGCTTGCTGGGGTTGAAGGCCGTTGGGAAACAAAAGAAAAGTTATATTCTTGGATCAGGAATAGTGCTGCCTTTTTAAAAACAGGGGACGCATATGCAAATAAATTATACCTAGAGTATAACAAAACTGCAATGAATCAATTCCCGAATTTAAAAGATGAGGAAATTGATGCAATCCTGAAGTATGTAGCTTCTGTACCTGCCCCAGGTGCCGCTGTACCAGGTGCCGCAGCATCAGGTGCTCCAGCAGAAGAGGACAATTCATTGTTGTTTGGAATTTTATCACTGATTTTAGCAGTTGTAGCACTTATTTTATTGCAAGTAAATGCCAACTTAAAAAAATTAGCAGATGTACGTGAAGGACACAATCCAGAAGTGCCTGTACCATTTTTTAGAAATAAAAGATACCTCGCATTTTTAGCGGTTGCGTTTTTTGTTTTTGGTGGTTATCAGGTTTCAAAAAGTGCAATGGGATCTGGTAGAAGTCAAGACTATCAACCAGTTCAGCCAATTTACTACTCACATAAAGTACATGCGGGCATCAACCAAATTAACTGTCAATATTGTCACACCGGTGCTTACCAAGGTAAACAAGCTACCATTCCTTCTTTAAACGTTTGTATGAACTGTCATATGGCCATCAACGAATACAAGGGAGAAAAAATGTTTACAGAAGATGGTGAAGAAATAAACGGTACGCAAGAAATTGAAAAATTATACAAATACGCAGGTTTTGAACCAGGTAAGCCTTGGGATCCTTCTAAAGCAAAGCCAATTGAGTGGGTGCGTATCCACAACTTACCGGATCACGTTTATTTCAACCACGCACAACACGTAAAAGCAGGTCAAGTGGCTTGTCAAACCTGTCATGGAGAAATCCAAAAAATGGGTGAAGTAAAACAACAAAATGACCTTAGCATGGGCTGGTGTATTAATTGTCACCGCGAAACAAAGGTTCAATTTAAAGACAACGGTTTCTACAGCATCTACGAGAAATACCACCAAGATTTAAAATCTGGAAAAATGGATAGCACCAAAGGTGTTACTGTAGAAAGCATTGGTGGTACTGAGTGTCAAAAGTGTCACTATTAATATAACATTATACCCGATAATAAATATATCATGGAGCAAAAAAAGTACTGGCAAAGTTTTGGAGAAAAGAATCAGTCTGCTGCTTACAATCAAGATGTAAAAGATGAGTTCAAAGAAGAGCTTCCTTTTGTTGAAGACGAAAGCAAAGGTTTTCTCGAAACTGCTGCACCCCGCAGAGACTTTTTAAAATATGTAGGTTTTAGCACTGCAGCAGCCGCTGTTGCAGCAAGCTGTGAAATGCCTATCAAAAAAGCTATTCCTTTTGCAAATAAACCAGAAGATATTGTACCAGGTATTGCAAATTGTTATGCAACTACCTATGTGCAGGATGGTGATGTAGTAAGCGTTGTAGCTAAAGTACGTGATGGTCGTCCTATTAAAATTGAGGGTAACGAATTAAGCTTGGTAACAAAGGGCGGAACGTCTGCACGTGTGCAAGCGTCTGTTCTAGATTTATATGATACTGCTCGTTTACGTTTCCCCACAATTGATGGTAAAGAAGTAACTTTTGAAGCTGCTGATAAAGCAGTTGCAGCAGCAATTACTGGAAACGTGGTTGTGTTGTCAAGTACCATTACTTCACCGACAAGTAAAGAAGTCATTGCACAATTTTTAGCAAAATATCCTGGTAGCAAACATGTTACTTATGATGCTGTTTCATACAGTGCTTTAATTGAAGCAAACGCTGCAACCAATGGTGTAGCTGCTATTCCTGATTACCATTTCGAAAATGCAAAAGCAATTGTTAGCTTAGGTGCCGATTTCTTAGGTACATGGTTAAGTCCTGTTGCTTTTTCTAAGCAATACGCTACTGGTAAAAAAATCAACGAAAAAAATCCGACAATGAGTAAGCACATACACTTTGAAAGTGTACCAAGTCTTACAGGTTCAAATGCGGATGAAAAATATTTACACCGTCCTTCTGAATTAGGTGCTATTGCAACTGCTTTATTAAGCGCTGTAAATGGTGGTGGTGTTACTGGCATTAACGATGCTAAGCTTAAAGCGGGCATCCAAAATGCTGCAAAAGTATTAACTGAAAATAAAGGTGCTGCACTTGTAGTTGCTGGTAGCAATGATGTGAATGTTCAAATCATTGTAAACGCCATCAACAATGCAGTGGGTGCTGGCGGTTCTACGATTAACTGGGCTGCTAGCAACAACACGCGTGCTGGTGTAGATGCAAACTTTGTACAACTTGTTAAAGACATGAACGCAGGTAGCGTTGGTACTTTAATTTTAGTAGGTGCAAATCCTGCATACACTTGGCATGATGCTGCTGGATTTACAGCAGGTCTTGCAAAAGTTAAAACCACTGTATCATTTGCAACAAAAGCAGACGAAACTGCGGTACTTTGTAAGTTTGTTTTACCTGATCACCACTACCTAGAAAGCTGGGGTGATGCAGAAGCAATTTCTGGTCACGTTTCATTTATTCAACCTACCATATATCCATTATTCAAAACACGTCAGTGGCAAGACAGCTTATTAAAATGGAGTGGTAACGCTTCAGATTATTTAGCGTTCTTAAAAACTAGTTGGTCTGCTAAATTAGGCGGTGTTGAAGGTTGGGATAAAGCATTACAAGATGGTGTGTTTGCTACTACAACTGCAGCATTTAGTGCTGGAAGTTTTTCTAGCGCTGCTGTTGCAAATGCAGTTACTGCAGCAACTTCAGCTAAAAAAGGTGGCGCACTAGAATTAGTGTTGTATGAAAAAGTTGGTATCGGTGCTGGTCAAGGCGCTTCTAACCCATGGTTACAAGAATTACCAGATCCGGTAACGCGTGCAACTTGGGACAACTATGTTATTGTTTCTCCAGCACTTGCAAGAACATTATTAAAAATCGATTTAAATAACGGCGGTCAAGCAGATGCTTACGAAGTAAATCCTCCAAAGCCTGTTGTAAAAGTTACTGTGGGTGGAAAGACGATCGAACTTCCTGCATTAATTATTCCAGGTACACATCCTGAAACCATTGGTATTGCAGTAGGTTATGGCCGTTCAGCAAATATTGGTAAAGCTGCAAGCGGCGTTGGTAAAAATGCGTTTGGCTTAGCTTCTTTACAAGGAAATAATATTTCTTTTTCTAACACAAGTGTAGAAATTGCTGCAACTGGCGAAAAATATCCAGTGGCATTAACACAAACACATAGCCGTTACGATACAGAGCAAGGTAACCGTACCGAGGTGATGAAAGAGTTAACACTTGCCGAGTACAAACACCATCCAACAGAAATTCGTGAAGAGCGTGCACATGAATTAAAAGGACAAATTTCTGGGGGTGAAAAATTAAGCAACGAAGAAGTACTTCAAAAGTTTGAAGGTGCTGGAACATTATATCCAGTATACGATAGACCAGGTATTAAATGGGGTATGAGCGTAGATTTAAATGCTTGTACTGGTTGTGGTGCTTGTGTGGTAGCATGTAATGCAGAAAACAACGTATCTGTTGTTGGTAAGCCAGAAGTATTACGTGGTCATGAAATGCATTGGTTACGTATTGACCGTTATTACAGCGGTGATATGGATAATCCAAACGTCGTATTCCAGCCATTAATGTGTCAGCATTGTGATAACGCTCCTTGTGAAAACGTTTGTCCAGTAGCTGCTACCAACCATAGCTCAGAAGGCTTAAACCAAAT
>JBIIZN010000079.1:0-8072 GCA_044346275.1 Sediminibacterium sp. | reverse complement strand
ATCAACAGTGCTGTGCAGTGCCGATCGGTTAGCAAACTCCACATCTTCTTCTGCAAAATCCAATTCGAGTTCTATAAGTGCCGAAAATTTTATTAGCTGATCTCGCAGGTACGCCAAATCGGTGGAGAAACCACCACGCATGGTATGAATGGCTGCACGTTTACTTGCTTCAGAATTACTGGCAATTAAATCTGCTACAGACTCTGCTTGCGCCAAATCTAATTTGCCATTTAAAAACGCGCGCTGTGTAAATTCACCTGCTTTAGCGAGCCTTGCGCCGCGCGCTGTTATTGATGCAATAATTTGAGCTTGTATATACGCAGATCCGTGACAACTAATTTCGATGACGTCTTCTCCGGTATATGATTTAGGACCTTTAAATAAAGAGAGCACCACTTCGTCAAGTACTTTGTTTTGGTCTTTTAATAAGCCCACTACAATCGTATGCGAAGCTTGCTCTAATAAATTTTTAGAAGGAAACAAATCATTTAAAATAGGAAAAGTTTGTTTGCCACTTACACGAATAACGCCAATGGCACCCATACCAGGTGGTGTAGCAAGTGCTACCACTGTATCATCCCAATCAATTACATGACTTGCCACTTACTTTAAATTTTATCAAAAGTACACGAAATGGAATGAAAACAAAAAGCCACCGAAATTCGGTGGCTTTTTGTAGATACAATTGTATCAAATTATTCTTCAGAAACCATGAATGTGATTGATTGTCTGTGACGATAAATTACATTTCTACCATTTTGAACGGCTGGCTTCCATGATGGTCCTTTTTTAATTACACGAACCGCTTCTTCTTTGGTTCCGTAACCAGGATCGTTTTCTGCTTGTACTTCAGAGATACCGCCGTTTTTATCAACGATAAATGATACAATTACAGTGTATTTTCCTGGAGGCGCTCCGTTGTCTACTGGTAAGTCACGGTTAAGGTTACGCTCAAGGTACTTAGCCCATGCAGGTAGTCCACCAGGGAATTCTGCAGGAATCTGTACCACGGTAAATACCTTATCGTAATCTTCTTCTTTTGGTGCTTCTACCGTACCAGTGCTTTTTTCTACTGGCGGCGCCACAATACCTTCATCTTTGGCACCATCTTGGTTAATGGTACCAATTTTGGTGTCTTCCAATTTTTCAACCTCTTTAATTTCATCTTCTGGCTTTACTTCTTCATCCTTCACAATTTTTGGAGGGGTGAATTTCGCCATTTCGATTTTTGGAGGTTCTTGCTTTGGTGGTGGTGGCGGTGGCGGTGGTTCAGGCTTTTTCTCTTCCTTTACATTTTCCAAATTAACGTCTTCAACAATAATTTGAGAATTGCTTTTAGAAGTTGATTTAGCAACAATAGAACCAACGAACAAAAGAAGGATAATAGCAAAAGTACCAGCAAGGGCAATTTTGATTCGCTTCTCGTAGGTGCGTCTTAAATCATAAGCACCATACGCTTTGTTTTTACCCTCAAATAAAATATCGAGGATATCCGCTGTTAATATTTTGTTTATGTCCATGATATCGGTTCTTCTTTAAATAATTAGTTAGCACCTGCAGCATTTGCTACAGATACTTTTACAAGTTCTTCTTCTTGCTTAGAGATATCTACAAGCGCATAACGTTTTAATACATTGATAGACATTTCATCTAAAATGTCAACCACGTTTTTATACGTACTTTCTGAAGAAGCTTTTAACACCACTACCAAATCTTTTTCGGGTGTGCGCCTTTTTTTATCAAGCAACACTTCACGAATACCAGAAAAGTTAGAAGACTTAAAGTTAGAAGCCGTGTTGTCTAATTGACCTTCGTAGTAAAAAACAGTATTGTCTTTGCCTAACAAAAGTGTGATAACACCTGACTCTTTCGCTTTATTTTGTTCTTCTGGCTTATCTGCATCCTTTGGCAACATAAGTTTCAGCGCAGTTGGCTGACTCATGGTTGTGGTGAAAATAAAAAATGTAATGAGTAGGAAACCCAAGTCAACCATAGGTGTAAGGTCTACACGGGTAGAAAGTTTCTTCCCTTTTTTGACCCCTTTGCCTTTTTTATGACCCCCGCCACTCGATGTATCCATTTCTGCCATGATAGTAGCATTTAATTTTCGTGAATGATTTGTTGTCTATTCTTCTCTCTTCTCGCCCGCCATAGTTAATTTCCATAATTCAGAACCGGTAGGAACACTTTCAGGATTTGTAATCATTTGGAACTTCTGTTCGTCGTTCTTTTTGAAAGCATCTATTACCGCTTTGAAAGCAGGAAATTTAGAAGCGTTATCCCCTTTTAACAAGAGGTTCATCTTTTTACCCATGTATGCATCTTTAACAACGCGCACCCATGTGTTCAATTGATTGTCTGCAGAGTCTTTCACAGGAATGCCTGTTAAAACAGCTCCAGTACGCTTTTCTTCAGGGATTCGAAGGAATGAAGCAAGGCTACCAAATGGAACACCAAAAAAACCAGCTTTTTTAAACGCGTTAACGTCTAGTCCAAGATTCATGGTGTTGTTAAGTGTATTTGCCACTACTTCTTTAATTTGTTCATTATCCAGCGTAAGAAATACCTTTCCCTCTTTGTCAATTGTTATCAAAACAAGGTCTTTATCTGGTGCCACTTTTGCTGCCACTGAACTAGGTGTGGTAACTGCGATGGCTTCTGCAGGTTTAAACTTTGTTGTTAAGATAAAGAACGACAATAGAAGGAACGCCACATCACACATAGCAGTCATGTCTATGTTGGTGCTCTTACGTGGTAATTTGGCTCTTCCCATTGTTAATAATTTATTAGGTTCTCAGATTAAAATTCAAAACTTTGTGATGTACATCTAGTTGAAAACAACTATTTGTAGTTTGCAGCAAAGCTTTGTGTTAATGTGAAACCAGACTCGTCAATACCATAAGTGATTGCGTCAATACGTGTAGTAAATACGTTGTACATAACAATCGCTACTGCAGAAGTACCGATACCTAAAGCCGTGTTATAAAGGGCCTCAGAGATACCTTGTGAAAGTTCACGAGCAGCTTCTCCACCACCTTCATCACCTAATTTAGAGAATGAACGGATCATACCTAATACTGTACCAAATAGACCTAATAAGGTAGCTACCGATGCAATAGTAGATAAGAACACTAAGTTCTTTTCTAGCATAGGAAGTTCAAGAGCAGTCGCTTCTTCAATTTCCTTTTGAATATTTAATACTTTTTGATCTGTATCTAATTCAGTGTTTGTAATCATTTCTTTGTACTTAGACAAACCTGATTTCATTACATTACCTACAGAACCTTTTTGCTTATCACATTCTGCGATAGCTTTATCTACTTCTTTGTTAGCTAAATGGAACTGAATTTTTCTGATAAACTCAGAAATATTTCCGCTACCAGCAGCTTGTCTAATTGTCAATAATCTTTCGATAGCGAAAGTTAAAACAACTAAGAAGCTTGCGATCAAGATAGGTACTACGATACCACCCTCATACATTTTTGTGAATGTACCTTTTGGTCCTTTGTGGCTTGGCCAAAACCAATGGCTAGGATCAGGATCAGGAGATGTAAAGTTTGCAGCGCTGCCTAATAGAATGCGCCAAATAAGGTAACCGCCAATAATACAAGCAATTGGAGCGATTGTTGCAATTAAGTTACTGCTCTTTTTAGGTTTTGCAGTTGAATTACTTTTTGCAGCTGTTGCAGTTGGTTTTGTCTCAGCCATGATTCGATAGATTTTTTGTTTTTTAAATAATTAAAACCGATTTAAAAATTTGTCCCTACAATGCTAATTAAAATATTGTTTCAAACATAAAACTTCTTCAAATAAACCCTTAGGGGCTTACAAATTAGTTAATTTATTGAAATAGCCAAATTTGGTTACAAAAAAATAATCTTTCGGACGGTCGTGAAGGCCTAAATAACTCAGTATAAGCAGCTTATTGGCTCAAAATCCACAATTTTTCACCGATTTGTTTAATTTATTTTGCCATTCATCCAAGTTCGTCTAAAAAATAAAGGAGTGAATTATATACCGCCCTATCTTTAAAGCATTATTCAACAACTTAATTGACCAATGAAAAACTATTTTATCGCGGCGGCGCTCCTAGTTACAACAATGGGTACCGCACAACAAAGAGACACCGCGCAAGCACCTGGTGCAAGAGCGGGTATGCCAAGCATGGCTGGCATGGCCGGAATGGGTGGTATGGGTGGTGCACGTCAAGCTCCAAAAGCTTTTAAAGACGTAATCACATCAAAAGCTATATCACAAAAAGGTTTATTTACCGTACACAAGGTGGAAGACAAATACTACTTTGAAATTCCAAATAGCCTTATGGGCCGTCAAATATTAGCGGTAACACGTTATGTTAAAGTGCCTGCAGTAGGTGGCGGACGTGGTGTATATGGTGGTGAAATTGCTAACCAACAAACCATGGCCTTCGAAAAAGGACCAAGCAGCAACATCTTTTTACGTGGTATTGCACTTATCAGTAATGCAAATCCAACAGATGATATTTACAAAGCTGTTACAAACTCTAACCTAAATGCGATTGCTGCAGCTTTTCCTATTGCAGCTTTCTCAAAAGATAGTTCTGGCGTTGTAATTGACGTTACAGATTACTTTAAAGGTGACAACCCTTTAGTAAGTGTTAGTTCTCAAGTAAAGCGCTCATTAAGCTTGACGCAGATTTCTGCAGATAGATCTTATATCGACAAAATTTCTAGTTACCCAATTAATACCGAAATCAGAACTGTAAAAACGTTTGGATCTTCGGCAGCTGGTGGTGGATTTGGTGCCCCAAGCCCTACGCCTACAGCATCTATTCCTACAGCTAATGGCAACAACGCGATTACTATTGAATTAAACACTTCGCTTTTACTACTTCCTGAAAAGCCAATGGCAGCAAGGATTGCAGACAAGCGTGTTGGTTTCTTTACTGATGATTATGTTGTGTTTGGCGACAACCAACAAAAAGTAGAGAACAAAGAATTTGCAGTACGTTGGAGATTAGAGCCAAAAGATGCAGACGTTGAAAAATGGAAAAAAGGTGAACTAGTAGAACCTAAAAAACAAATCATTTATTACATCGATCCTGCAACTCCAAAGCAGTGGCGTAAGCACCTAATTTTAGGTATTAATGATTGGCAGAAAGCTTTTGAACAAGCTGGTTTCAAAAATGCAATTGTAGGTAAAGAGTGGCCAGAAAATGATACCACTATGAGCCTAGAAGATGCGCGTTATTCTGTAGTGCGTTATTTTGCCTCTGAAACAGAAAACGCATATGGTCCTAACGTACACGATCCACGCAGTGGAGAAATTTTAGAAAGCCATATTGGCTGGTACCATAACGTTATGAAACTTGTACACGATTGGTACATGATTCAAACTGCAGCGGTAGATCCACGTGCGCGTAGTATGAAATATGATGATGATTTAATGGGCGATTTAATTCGTTTCGTTTCTTCACACGAAGTAGGACATACTTTAGGTTTAAGACATAACATGGGTAGCAGTAGCAAAACCCCAGTAGAAAAATTACGTGATAAAACATGGGTAGAAGCAAACGGTCACACCGCATCTATCATGGACTACGCTCGTTTTAACTATGTAGCACAACCAGACGACAATATTTCTAAAGCAGGTTTATACCCACGCATTGGAGATTATGATTTATGGGCTATCCGTTGGGGCTATGGTTATATCGCTGGTAACACCGAAGAAGAAACTAAATTAGCGAGCAACAAGTTAATTACTGAAACACTTAAAGCAAATCCTCGTGCTTGGTTTGGTACTTACGAAGGTGGTAACACGCAAGATCCACGTAGCCAGTCTGAAGACCTGAGTGACAACGCTGTAAAAGCAAGTGATTATGGTGTTAAAAACTTACAACTTTTACTTAAAAAACTTCCTGAGTATACAACAGAAGAAGGTGATTTAAACGAAAACGTTGCTGTAATTTATGGTCAATTATTAGGCCAATTTAGAAGATATGTTGGACATGTAAGCCGCAACGTTGGTGGTGTATATGAAACATTCCAAACATCTGCAAGTGGCGAATCTGTTTATGAGCCAACGCCTAAGCAACATCAAAAAGATGCACTTGGATTTTTGAATAGACAATTATTTAAAACGCCAACTTGGTTAATTGACCCAAGAATTTGGGACAAAATAAACGTTCCTGGTTCTTCTGATCCAATTGCAGGTGCGCAAGAAAGTGCTTTAGCATCTATGTTAAGCACTGACCGCTTACACCGTATGCAAGTTAACGTAGACCGTTTTGGTGCAGATAAAGTATATGCTGCTACTGAAATGATCAACGACTTACAAAACGATTTATTTAGCGAGTTAAAGTCTGGCAAAGCAATAGACATGTACCGCAGAATGTTACAAAAGAGTTATGTAGATAAATTAGATGCGATCATTAACCCTAAAGCAAGTGCTGGTGGTATTTCCATTAGCTTTGGCGGCGGTGGCGGATTTAACAATCCTTACGGATCTGGCTACAACAGCCGTAGTGACGTAAACAGCATTGCACGCGCGCAATTAGTAGCCCTTAAAAGCACTGTAAACGCAGCAATTGCTTCTACTACAGACAAAATGAGCAAAATGCATTTAGCAGATTTAGCGCAAACGATTAAGTTGTCGTTAGATCCTAAATAATTTTTTGAATTTGATTTAGATCGAAAATTTTTTTAGATCGAAAAATCCGAGGGCTTCGCCCTCGGATTTTTTTTGCCCAATTTTTTTCCATTTTTTTTCGTGCCCCTATTTTTGCGCAGATTTTATTTTATAGTTCGGCTGCATTCATTTAAATTGTGTCAAACCCTACAACCATGTTACAACCTTGGCGTACAGGAACGGTTATCAAAATTGAAAACGCATCGGATACAACCAGGCGTTTTTGGATTCAAATTCCAGAACTAGACGTTTTTGATTTTAAACCAGGGCAGTTTGTAACACTCGATTTACCCATTCACGAAAAAACAAACAAGCGTTGGCGCAGTTACTCCATTGCATCTGCACCCGATGGTAGCAATATTATAGAACTCGTTATCGTGTTATTAGAAGGGGGCCTTGGAACCACTTATTTATTCAATGAAATAAAAGTGGGCAGCAGCCTTACTTTAAGAGGCCCGGTGGGCGTATTTACACTACCTGAAACACTGGACAAAGACCTCTATTTAATTTGTACCGGTACGGGTATTGCGCCATTTAGATCCATGGTTCATTATATCCATCAGCACAAAATAGCGCACAAAAATATTCACCTCATTTTTGGATGTCGACAATTAACCGACCAGTTATATGGAGCTGAACTTAAAGCGCTAGAAATGCAAGAAAATAATATTTATTATCACCCTGTTTTTTCTAGAGAAGACGCGGTGCCAGATGGAGCACATAAAGGTTATGTACACGGCGTTTACGAGCAGTTATTAGCAGCTAAAAATCCATCACAGTTTTATTTGTGTGGCTGGAAAAATATGATTGACGAAGCCAAGCAGCGCATCATGGCAGCAGGTTACGACAAAAAAGACATCCACTTAGAAATCTATGGTTAAAATTTGCAATGCAGCACAATAGATTGACGTTTGTAATGTGCGCACAAAAAGCGGCGCAAATCAACAATTCAAAACGCTAATCGTAATTAAGCAATAGCCGCTAGCACAATCTCTTTTACTTTACTCATGTGCACACGCTCCTGCGTCATCGCATCACGGTAACGAATGGTAACCGTTTGGTCTTCTTTCGTTTGGTGATCAATGGTTACGCAAAACGGCGTACCAATCGCATCTTGTCTGCGGTAACGTTTTCCAATCGCATCTTTTTCTTCGTAAAAACATTTGAACTGACCTTTGCAACTGTCCATCAGTTCACGTGCAATTTCTGGGAGGCCGTCTTTTTTAACGAGTGGTAAAATAGCGAGTTTTACCGGTGCAATTTTTGCTGGAATATGAAGCACCACGCGTTCGTCGGTGGTACCATCTTCTTTGGTAATTTTTTCTTCTTCGTATGCATTACTTAACACAGCTAAAAACATACGATCAAGTCCAATAGAAGTTTCTACAACGTACGGAATGTAGTTG
>JBIIZN010000078.1:0-8119 GCA_044346275.1 Sediminibacterium sp. | reverse complement strand
CGAGTTGATCCTTTCATTTATCAATGGGTTTAACGCCAATATGCAACATGAGTAAAGCAAAAAAGTCAAAACAAAAAAAGACAGCAAAGCCCATTGTGGTGGCTACTTTAAAAGGTAAAATAGATATAACACGATCTGGGATGGGCTACGTTATTGTAGACAATAATGCCATTGATATTATGGTACGTCCTTCCGATATGAGTAATGCCCTTAATGGTGATATTGTGCGCGTAAAAATTACCCGTGAAAATGGAAGAACAGGCAAAAAAGAAGGTAAGGTTGTAGAAGTAGTAGAGCGCCGTCAAACCGAATTTATAGGACATATTCAGCTCTCCGATAAGTTTGCTTTTTTTGTGCCAGACACGGACAAACCCATGCCCGATATTTTTATTCCGCTCCAGTATTTAAATGGTGCAAAAAATAAAGATAGGGTATCTGCAAAGCTTGTTAAATGGGATAAAGACGATAAAAAACCTGTAGGAGAAGTAACCGCTATCATGTCGCCAGAAGACGAAAACGATGCAGCTATGAAGGAGCTCTTGGCGCAGGCCGGCTTCCCATTATTTTTTCCGCAAGACGTGTTAGAAGCAGCTGCAGAACTGCCTGTTGTTTTAGATGAAGCAGAAATAGCAAAGCGTAGAGATTGCCGTGACATCAAAACATTTACCATAGACCCTGTCGATGCAAAGGATTTTGATGATGCACTTTCAATCAGAAAATTACCTAGTGGCCTTTACGAAATAGGGGTGCATATAGCAGACGTTAGTTATTACGTTTTACCAGATACCGATTTAGACGCCGAAGCATACAAACGCGCCACGTCTGTGTATTTGCCAGACCGCGTAAACCCCATGTTACCGGAAAAAATTTCAAACGAATTATGTTCGTTACGCCCCAATGAAGATAAGTTTACATTTTCTGCCATTTTTCAAATCAATGACGAAGCACAGGTAAAACATTATTGGCTGGGCCGAACCGTCATTCATTCCGATAAGCGTTATGCATACGAAGATGTTCAAACCATTATTGATACGAGTGAGGGGGAAAATGTCGACGATATTTTACTACTTCATAGCCTTGCGCAAAAATTTAGACAGGCCAGGTTTAAAAAAGGGGCTATTAATTTTTCTTCCCAAGAAGTACGCTTTACACTGGATGAAAATGCCAAACCCATTGGTATAACCGTCAAAGAAAGTAAACCAGCGCATCAATTAATCGAAGAATTTATGCTACTTGCGAATAAAACAGTAGCCGAAAATATTTCTAAAATTCAAATCAATAAACAACCGCTTCCTTTTCCATACCGTATTCATGACCAACCAGATCCAGAAAAACTGGCTCCGTTTGTCCAGTACGCAAAAAAATACGGACATGGTTTTGATGCTAGTTCACCCGAAAAAATTGCTGCAAGTTTTAACCAGTTGTTAGAAGATGCAAAAGGTAAACCAGAGCAACATGTGTTAGAGCAACTTGGTATTAGAACCATGGCCAAAGCCGTTTATTCGACACAAAATATTGGACACTACGGTCTTGCTTTTGATTTTTATTGTCACTTCACATCACCCATTAGAAGATACCCTGATGTACTTGTACACCGCGTGCTTCAAACCGTGCTTGACAACAAGCCAGTGGTAGATAAAAAAATGGAAGAAAAGTGTAAGCATAGTTCCGACCGTGAACGTGCTGCCATGGAGTGTGAAAGAGCTTCCAATAAGTACAAACAAGTTGAGTACATGCGGGATTATGTAGGTGACACTTTTGAAGGTGTGGTGAGTGGTGTTTCTAGCTTTGGTTTTTGGGTAGAAACAGTAGCCCACAAATGTGAGGGTTTGGTATCTATTGTTGGCCTCTCAGAATTTGACGATTTTAGGCATATAGAATCTGATTATAGCCTTGTAGGCAAAAGGAGTGGACGCACCTTTAAAATGGGCGACAAAGTGTTTATAAAGGTCATTGCGGCCAATTTAGACAAGCGTCAGCTAGATTATGAATGGGTTCAGGTTCCATAGGCCATTTTTACCCCTTTATTTACCTACATTTTGTGTGTAAAATTGTGGATAAAACACCCTCTTTTTAAGGTTCATTTTAGTCTATTTCCGTGTTAAAAAAAGTATCTTCGTAAGCCGCCAAACTGGCGTGTCAAATTGTTGATACAGATACGTTTATAGATTAGAAATTATGGAAGAAAATTTGATACCAGAACAAACCTCCGATAACGACCGTATTATACAGGTTAATATCGAAGAACAAATGAAAACAGCCTACATCGATTACTCGATGTCTGTGATTGTTGGACGTGCCTTACCAGATGCACGTGATGGTTTTAAACCTGTTCACCGCAGGGTTTTATTTGCCATGAATGAACTTGGCAATAATTTCAACAAGCCTTATAAAAAATCTGCGCGTATTGTTGGGGAAGTAATGGGTAAGTTTCACCCACATGGTGATGCTTCTATTTACGATACCCTTGTTCGTATGGCGCAAGATTGGACCATGCGTTATACGCTTGTAGATGGTCAGGGTAACTTTGGTAACCAAGATGGTGATCCACCAGCTGCTATGCGTTACACAGAGGCTCGCCTTCAAAAAATAGCTGAAGCTATGATTGACGATATCGAAAAAGATACCGTTGATTTTCAACTTAATTTTGATGATTCATTAAAAGAACCAACTGTTTTACCAACGCGTATTCCGCAACTATTGGTAAACGGTTCTTCAGGTATTGCCGTAGGTATGGCTACCAATATGATGCCGCACAACTTAAGCGAAGTTATTGATGGCTGTGTTGCATACGTTGATAACAGAGACATTACCGTAGAAGAATTAATCACTTATGTTAAAGCACCAGATTTTCCAACCGGTGGTGTAATATTTGGAATGGAAGGCGTTAAGCAAGGATTACTTACTGGACGTGGTAGAGTTGTAGTGCGTGGTAAATGCCAGGTTGATACTAAACAAAGTGGTCGGGAGCAAATCGTAATTACAGAAGTTCCTTATCAAGTAAACCGTGATAACTTAACAGACCGAATTGGACAACTCGTTAACGATAAAACCATCGAAGGTATTTCTAACGTAAACAATGAAAGTAACAAGCGTGAAGGAACACGTATTGTACTCGATTTAAAACGCGATGCCGTTGCACAGGTTGTTATCAATCAGCTATACAAATTTACCGAACTACAAACGAGTTACGGTATCAATAACGTTGCCTTAACAAAGGGCAAACCTAAAATCATGAACCTCCGCGATTTAATTGTAGAGTTCATTGAGTTTAGAATGGACGTTGTTATTCGCCGCGCTAAATTTGAACTTAAAAAAGCAGAAGAGCGTGCGCATATTTTAGAAGGCTATTTAAAAGCGCTTGATCATTTAGATGAAGTGATTGCGCTTATTAGAGCGAGCCGCACGCCAGACGAAGCAAAAGATACTCTAATTGCGCGCAGTAAAGAAGAACGCTGGATGCTCAAACAAGAAATGTTTGATGAAGTAACCAGGGAGTTATACAACCAAGAAGAAGGTTTATCTGAAGCACAAGCTAAAGCAATATTAGAACTTCGTTTACAACGTTTAACGGGAATGGAGCGTGATAAAATCATTGAAGAATTCAACGGTTTAATTAACACCATCAAAGACCTTAAAGCATTACTTGGATCCGAAGATTTACGTTATGCGCTTATCAGAACCGAATTACTAGAAGTAAAAGAAAAATTTGGTGACGCACGTAAAAGTGAAATACAATACCTCGCAGATGAAATGCGCATCGAAGATTTAATTGAAGATGAAGACGTGGTAATAACCATTTCTCATTTAGGTTATATCAAGCGTACATCTGCTACCGAGTACCGTCAACAAAGACGTGGTGGTAGGGGTGCAGTTGGTTCTAAAACCAGAGAAGAAGATTATGTAGAGCATTTATTTGTAGCTTCTACACATGATACGATGATGTTCTTTACCGAAAAAGGTAGATGTTTCTGGCTTCGTGTATATGAAATTCCTGAGGGTGAAAAACAATCTAAAGGACGCGCTATTCAAAACCTCATTCAAATTCCGCCAGACGATAAAGTAAAAGCTATTATCGAGGTTAAAAAATTAGCGGATAAAGATTTTGTACAAAATCACTACATCATACTCTGTACCAAAAAAGGTATCATCAAAAAAACTTCCCTCGAAGATTTTAGTAGACCAAGAGCAAATGGTGTAAATGCAATTACCATTAATGAAGGCGATGAATTACTAGAAGCACGTATGACAGATGGTGAATCAGAAATTATGTTGGCTTTAAAATCTGGTCGCGCTATTAGGTTCGAAGAAGTTAAAGTGCGCGCTACTGGACGAGGTGCCATTGGTGTAACCGGTATTGAAGTAGACGATGAAAAAGACGAAGTGGTTGGTATGATTTGTGTAAACAAAGAAGACGCTACTCGTACCATATTAGTAGTGAGTGAAAAAGGTTATGGTAAGCGTACCCCAATCGATGAATACCGAATTACCAATAGGGGTGGTAAGGGTGTAAAAACAATTAACGTCACCGATAAAACGGGAAGCTTAGTTGGTATTTTATATGTAACCGAAAAAGAAGATCTGATTATTACTTGTAAATCTGGTGTAACCATACGTACCGGAATTCAAGATATTAGAGAGGCGGGAAGAGCAACACAAGGCGTTAAACTCATCAGAATTGATGAGGGAGATGAAATTGCTGCTATTTCTCAAATCGAAGAAGCCGAGGAAGATATGGATGCCGTGGTTGAAGGCGCAGAAGGTACTGAAATTGACGCTACCGATACGAATGCGGAGGCTAACTCTTCTGATGATGCTGCTTCCGATGTTCAAGGTGAATCAGATAATACAATTACTAATTAATAAATTTATTTTTTAATAAAACTCCAGTTATGAAGAAGATTTTATTAGTGCTTTTATTTGCTGCTGTTGCACAAATATCAATAGCGCAAGATTTCAAAAAAGTAAAAATTGCTGTTGGAATTTTGAAATGGGAAGATGCTAAAACCGAAATCGATAAATTAGCAAACGACCCTAAAACAAAAGACAAACCTGAATTTTATTACTACCAGTCACGTATTTATGCTGGCTTGTTTAAAGATGCTGCATTACGTGCTAAATATCCTAATGCTAGTCAAGTAGCTGCTTCTGCACTAGAAAAATATGCGTCTTTGGATGCTGGTTTTACTAAAATTAAAGAATTGGGAGGGGTAGAACCATATTTTGATATGTATGCTACTTATTTTCAATTGGGTGTAAATGTTTTCAACGAAAAATCTTGGTTACCTGCAGCCGAAAATTTTGTATTAGCTATTAAATATATTGATATTATTATTCAAAATAAATGGGCCGCTTCGCCAACTTTAACAATGGATACTACTGCCTTATTATATGCAGGTTATGCGTATCAAAACGCCAATCAAATGGATGATGCTGCTAAGTTTTATTCTCGTTTAGCAGACAGTAAAGTAAACGAAGCCATCTATTTAGATTTATACCGTTTTCTAGCTCAACACTTCACTAAAACTAATAATGAAGCATCATTTTTTAAGTACCTAGCAATTGGAAAAGAAATTTATCCTAAAGAAGCTTGGGATGATTATGAAATTGATTTTTTTGACAACAATTATGATTTAGCAAAAAAAACATCTTTGTATGACACAGAAGATGCTGCTGGTAAATTAACGGAAGAAAAGTATTTGCGTTTTGGTGATTTATTTATCAACGTGAAAAACAAAGAAAAAGACTTAGATAGCGCAACGCAAGTTAAATATACATTAAAAGCAGCTGATGCATTTAAAAAAGCATACCAATTAAACAATCAAAATGCTGCTGCTATTTTTAACGTTGGTGTTATTTACTATAATATTTTTGGTGAGTTTGATGATAGAATGAGTGCAAATAAAAGAGCACTTCAATCAATAAGTACAGCCAATGAAGAAGAATTTGCTGCTAAAAAAGCGGCAGCTAAAACACCTCAAGCAAAAGCAATAGTAAATAAAGCAGCTGCAGATAAATTAGCAAAAGCCCAAGCTCCAATAAAACAATTAAATGTTGAAATGGATATTGAGGTTCAAAAAAATATTGACATCTCAATTGAAGCTCTTGAAAAAGCTTTTGCTACTCTAAAAGATAAGTCTGAAAAAACAAAAAGAGATAATAACTTATTAAACAACTGTGCTCGTTATCTAACTAACTTATACGAGATAAAAAGAAATAAATTTAGAGGTAAAGACCCTCAAAAGTATGATATGTATGAAGCTAAGTATAAAGAGTTTGATGCCTTACAAAACTCTTTTAACTAAGTAAATTATTTTAGCTAAACGGTAAAAACTTTACTTGTTGAATGGATTGAATAATAGGGGCCTTTAGGTTCAATTTCTCACCATTCAAAACTTTTTGGTAGAGGCGTACATAAGATGTCATCATCTGAATATGTGTAAATTTTTCCATCACATATTCGTGACATTTCTTTCTATTAAAATCATTCAAATTTGCAACAGCATCAGCTAACCCTGATGCTGTTGTTGTTAAATAACCAACCTCAGGCGTAATAATTTCTGGTAAAGATCCATAGGGGGTGCCAAATACTGGACAGCCAAAATATAAACTTTCAATAATTGCAAGTCCAAAGGGTTCATGCCATCGTACCGGAAATATGAGACCCTTTGAGTATTTAATAATCTCATTTTTTTGAGCGCCACCTTGCATACCATCAAATCTTACATGGTTATCAAAAGTTAGCCGAATGCCCTGATTAAAATTAAAGCGAACGCCACCAATTACCCTTAATTTTTGATGTGCTAGTTTGGCTATTTGAATGGCACCCTTAACGTTTTTGACCCGCCAAGCTGCGTCCCCTAAAAAGTGGAAATAGTTTTTAACCGCATCAGTATTTAAAATAGGCGGTCCATAATCGATTGGGTCAATACCATTATGTACATAACAATCAGACCCAAAACGGGCAGCATGATTTTTAGATACAAACACGGTATTCTGGTCTAATTCCATAGCATAGTTAATATTACCATGCATCGTTTGGATATAGGGGATTTTTGGAATTTCGTTTACATGATGGTTTAAATGCACCACATCAATACCTGCAGGAATGAGCGTATTAAATGGAACCGATTCGTCGTAGCTATACACATTTGCAAATTCACAACTAGAGCCTGGCGCAACTAAATATGAAACTTGATGACCAGCTTGAACCAGCGCTTTGCCAAGCCACCAAATAACTCTTTCGGTTCCGCCATATTTATGAACCGGGATAGAGGTATTGTTGACAATCAATATATGCATGCGCAATATTAAGGCATTTTGTTTGGTAGCCATAGACTAGAAGCTTTGGTTGTTCTAACTATCTATTTAACATAATATTAATTATAGGATATAATATTAGATCTAAATCAGGTTTTAGCTGTCAATATTGACGAATCATTGGCTAATCTTAATTGGGTCTATATTGGTTATATTTGAATCTCATTATACCCTAACATCATTTACCACTATGTTACAAAGACGCAAATTTTTAGAACTCAGTTCACTCGGTTTATCAGCCATCACATTTTCTGGTTTTACCAGTAAGACCAATAATCCGGCTGGTAAAAAACCCATTGTAATTTCTACTTGGGCCGAAGGTTTAAACGCCAATAAAGCTGCTTGGGCGGTTTTAAAAAATGGCGGTCGTGCCGTGGACGCCGTTGAACAAGGCGTAATGGTTACCGAAAACAGCCAAAACTGTTGTGTGGGACTTGGCGCCAATCCGGACAGAGATGGTTATGTTACCCTCGACGCCTGTATCATGGATGAATTTGCCAATTGCGGTTCGGTAGCATTTTTGGAGCGAATAAAGCATCCGATTTCTGTGGCTAGACGTGTAATGGAAAAAACGCCCCACGTTATGCTCGTTGGTTCTGGTGCGCAACAATTTGCTGTGGCCGAAGGATTCCCATTAGAATCTGAAAAATTATCACCAGACGCTGAGCGTTCTTATAAAAAATGGCTTGAAAAAAGTGAATACAAGCCCGTTATTAATATTGAAAACTCGGGTTACAATTTAAAATCTCAATCTGCATTTGCACCAAAAAAATTAGATAATGGCAACTGGAACCATGAC
>JBIIZN010000077.1:0-8172 GCA_044346275.1 Sediminibacterium sp. | reverse complement strand
ATGCTTTAAATTAGCCGTAGTAACAAGGCTTCCTCTGGCCACATCACATTGCGTGGTCCCAACTAAAACGCCATACATATAAATAGGGGCGCCCGCTGAAAAATTTGCTGTATAAAATTTATGCTTGATTTGGATGTTTTCCAAAATAGTATACTGCTGGTCTCTATAATCCACTATTTGCCCTGCAGCCAAATAGGTTAGCGCCACCAACACATTGTCTTTGGGGTGCATCTCTATCACTAATCTTTTTGGTGGCACAGTAGTCATGAGTACTATACAGATTTAACTTTATGTCCTTTGGTTGCAAATAAGAATACCACTACAAAACAAAATAATGGTACAATATACCCATATTGAATACTGCCTGTTGCATCAGAAATAACACCAAGTACTGGTGGTAATAATGCACCACCAACTATTGACATCACAATTAAACTGGATGCCATTTTTGTATCAGTGCCAACATCTTTAACACCAAGTGAAAAAATAGTGGGAAACATGATGGACATAAAAAATGCAATAGCAATAAGCGTATAGACAACAACAATACCTGATCCAAAAATTGCTACCACAGATAAAATAATATTGATAAGCGCATACACACTTAATAATTTTTCAGAAGCAAACCTTCCCATTAAAAATGTACCTACAAATCTTCCCAGCATAAATGCGGCACCATAACCCCATCCTTGATATAGAGTTGCGGTTTTTTCATTCATACCTGCAGCCGTTCCCGCCATTTTAACAAAAAAACTTAGCACACAAACCTGTGCACCAACATAGAAAAACTGTGCCACTACAGCCCATGTCAAATGCTTGTGTCTAAAGGCTTTTAGCGGATTGTTACCGGCTGAAGTACCATCTGTTTCTTTAACATCAGGGAGCTTAGATACCATAAATAAAACTGCTACCAGCAAAACAAGCATACCCAAAATTAGGTATGGCATTTTTACACTTTGTGCTTCGGTTGTCAAATAAATACTACGTGCTTGATCGGATAATTTTTCAAAGTCCTTAGCTGACATTTCTGTACCAGATAAAATATATTTACCACCAATAATAGGAGCTACCATGGCAGCAAGCCCATTAAATGATTGCGCAAAATTTAATCGACGCGTTGCTGTTTCGGGAGGACCAATAATTGCTGCGTATGGATTAGCGGCAGTTTCTAAAAAAGTTAATCCACTCGCAATAATAAAAAGTGCACCTAAATAATAAATATATTGTTGTGTATCGGCTGCAGGTAAAATTAAAAAACATCCAAGTGCAAACAAGAGGAGCCCACCCACAATTCCTGATTTATAACCATATTTACGCATCACGTAACCGGCAGGAAGCGCCATAATAAAGTAAGCGATAAACACAGAGGAGTCTACAAGTGAAGATTCTAAATCACTTAATTGAAACGATTTGCGTAAGTGCGGGATTAAAATTGGATATAGATTGTGCACAAAACCCCAAAAGAAAAAGAGGCTAGTAACCAGAATAAATGGATAAAGCCAGTTATTGGTTTGGTTACCTATGCCATTGTTACTATTAGAAGTTGCGCCTATTGCCATATTGGTAAATATTGTACTATTTTAACCCTAAATTTTGATTAACAATATACTTAAATATTGCCTCTTTTTACAAACATGGTAATGTTAAGCAAGTTTTTATTAATATGAATGAAATGGGACATCAAAAGTCAAAATTTTTCTAAAAAAATTAAGTCATGAAATCATGCATTGTTGGTATTTTTTTGTTCTTTTTTATCGCTGTTACAGGCGCACAAACGCTTGTGGTACTTGGCACTACTCAGGATGCCGGCAAGCCTCAAATTGGCTGTCAAAAAAGTTGTTGTAAAAATTTAAAAAGTAGGTTTTTTGTTGCAAGCCTTGGTGTGTCAGATATAAAAAATAAAAAGAATTATTTATTTGATGCAACGCCAGATATTACGGCTCAATATCAACTCTTATCTAGTATAACTGGTGTTAAAAGTATCGATGGTTTTTTTCTAACACACGCACACAGCGGGCATTATACGGGTCTTATGTATCTTGGTAAAGAGGGCTTGAATGGAAATAAAATACCGGTTTATGCCATGCCTAGGTTAACAAATTATCTAACAAACAACGGGCCCTGGAGTCAACTTGTTACATTAGAAAATATCAACTTGATGCCCCTTCAATCTCTAGTTTCTATTACGTTAGATAACGGACTCGTTGTGATGCCGATTTTTGTTCCACACAGGGATGAATATTCTGAAACTGTTGGATTTAAAATTAAAGGTGGAAAAAAATCAGCACTCTATATACCGGACATAGACAAATGGAAACTTTGGGAAAAAGATATTATTGCAGAAGTAAACGCTGTTGACTATGCCTTTATTGATGGAACGTTTTTTGAAGATGGTGAAATAAATAGGCCTATAAAAGATGTACCACACCCATTTATTAGTGAAAGCGTATCCATATTTAAGAATCAGCCACTATCTGTCAAGCAAAAGATCTACTTTATTCATTTAAACCATTCCAATCCTGCGCATAATAAACTAAGCCCTCAACGAATTGCCACCGAAAAACTGGGCTTTCGTTTTGCTAATCTCGGGGATCAATTTATTCTCAATTAATTGGTAATTTTAGAAACATGAATTTGCAACCCAACCATTTAAGCAATCATTTAATAAGACTTGAGCCGCTTCAGCCCATTCACTTCGATGAACTTTATGCGGCCGCATCGGATCCGCTTATTTGGGAACAACACCCCAATCCCAATAGATATCAAAAAAAGGTGTTTGAATCTTTTTTTGAAGGTGCTTTAGAGTCGGGTGGCGCATTTATTGTAAGAGACGTAGACACCGGAATGGCACTAGGTTCATCTAGGTTTTACGACTATAAACCACTCAATAATGAAATAAAAATTGGTTATACTTTTTTTACTAGAGATTGCTGGGGAAAGGGTATCAATAAACAAGTAAAAACGCTTATGTTAAATTACGCTTACATTTATATTGAAAAAGTTATTTTTCATATTGGTGCAAAAAATATAAGGTCGCAAATAGCTATCGAAAAACTAGGTGCAAAAAAAGTAGGCGAAGAAATGGTTGCTTATTACAACGAACCTGACCGTCTCAATTTTGTGTATGAAATGATGCGGTAAAATATTTTACTATTATTTAATGAGTTTGTTTAAATATTCTAGGCCTCCTGCTCTGATCATAATGAATCGTAGTTATAAGCGAATTAGTAGCGGTATCAAAAATAAAAGCCTCTTTAAGAGGTTCAGGATAAATTTCTTTATCTGTACAAATACAGCTCACCTTAATTTTATTTGATTCAAATACAACATTACCAAAACATACATCCTGCATTATCTTTCCATTAAACTCAGAAAGCATTACGAGTTTTACTTTAGTACTAGAAATAAAGGTATAAGCCTCTTTACTACCCGTAAGCTTGTTAATATACTCATAAGTTTTACCAGTCAAATTTAGATTGGTTTGACCAATTGCGAGATTTGCAAAAAATATGAATAAAAATGCAATATAATATTTCATCTAAAAAAATTTATCATCAGTAAACTAATTTTCAATTATTTCAGCTTCAATTCGGCGATTCAAAATATTAGACTCCGTGTTTGGTGCATATTCAAATGCAGGAAGTGTTTCACCAAAACCTTTTGTTTTTATTCTTAGGTTATTAATTCCTTTTTTTATTAAATATGATTTAATGCTTTCGGCTCGGCGTTGAGACAATATCTGATTAGATGCATCATCACCGGCTTTATCAGTATGTCCAGATATAAGCACTTTTACTTTTATTTCTTCATTCATAAATGCCGCAAACTTGTCTATTTCTGGAAAAAATACGGGGTCAATTGCATAGCTATTATTAGCAAACACAACGTTTAAATCAATTTTATATCCTTGTTTCAGCGGTGTTTTAAATATTGTCGACGAGGTTATTGTAGAATCCGGTAATCGAAGTTTTACAGACAATGTTAAGTCATCGCCAAACATACATGGCGAGAATTCAATGTTTTGTAGATTTCTTAAATCAAAAAGAACATTTTCAAATAAAAGTTGAAATTCATTTTTGTTAAATATGCGATAAATAGAACCTCCCGACAGTTGAGCTATTTGATTTAAATAAGATTCGTCAATTAATGTACCATAACCAATGGTGATTATATTAATATTATTTTGTATTGCTTTGTTAACAATCTGATCAAGTGAAAGAGAAGATCGGCGGGAATTTGTTACGCCATCTGTAAATAAAACAACGATTTTCGAATTACTAATTGGATCTAAAATTAAATGGTCTATTGCTGCCTCTAATCCATCCTCAATTCCTGTACCGCCACCAAAATCAGCTAAGCCGTTTCCTGGAGATAACTTAGAATTTATTTCATCAAATTTATTTGAATTAACAATTAATCTAGAGGTATGATCGAATTTGAAAACTGAGTAAATATTATTAATACTTTGATTGTTGAAAATTGCATCTGCCACTGCTCTTTGAAGAACGTTTGCGCGCTCATCTCCCATAGATCCACTATGGTCAAGTAAAAATGCTACATTTCTTTTTAATTCAGGCTTAGAATTAACTACAAACTTTTTAACGATACACTCTTTTCCATCTTTGGAGAGTTTAATATATTCAATATTTTTTTCAGAAATTGAATCTAAGTATTTATAATATTTTGAATCTCCCACTAAAATATTAACATTACCCTTGCCAAACTCTGATCTAGGATAAAGTAATTTAAGTTCTAAATTTAGCTGCCTATTTTTTTGTATAGGTATTGACTTGAATTGATTAGCGCTTATAAATGAAGAACGAGAAACTGGAATATAATTTTTAGGGGTAGGTCCCTGAAATTTAAAAAGTTCACCTATAAATTTTGCGGCTTTATTTCCCTCTATCTTCATCTTGTCTACTAGCGCTTGTGTTTTTGTTGGTTGCTGCGCGAATAGCAAATTGCCATAGATTAATGAGATAAGAATTAAGAATGACTTTTTCAAACTAATATATTTTTAATTTATATGAAATTAAACTTTTCTTTAACATGATTCAGTTATAATATTTTACAAATAATTTTAAATTGCTTAAAATCATATATAATGAAGCCATTTCTCTGCGTTTTACTCTTTGGTCTCATGTTCAATTGCGCATATGGGCAACAAAGTAAAGGTGTTTGTAAAATAGAAGTTGCTGATGTATCAAAGCTTATAAGCTTTGGATACTTAGTTGGCTATACTGCTGAGTTTAAAAATAACTCAAACAAAACAGTTGACGGGATTTATTGGACAACCTATTACATAAACAATAACGGAGATTATATCAAAACTGAATCTGATTCTTTTAATGCTTCAGAGTTGGTTGAACCCATTCAATCTGGATTTAAAAAATCTTTAGTAAGAGCCCCTAGAATAAAAAATGCATCAAAATTGATAATTGTTATCGATAAAGTGCATTTCACCGATGGAAGCACTTGTAAATAAAATTGTACCCTACGCTTCTAAAAACTGATCTAGCGATTTTTTGATAATCGCAACGCTTTCTAAAATTTGATGGTGTGTGATAATCAGTGGTGGCGCAAATCTTATTTTGTTTCCATGGGTAGGTTTAGCAAGTAATCCATTTTCTTTTAATACCAAACAAAAATCCCAAGCAGCATTTGGGTTTTGATGCGTTACCTCGATTGCATTTAAAAGCCCCTTACCTCTAACAACACTTATAAAAGGCGTATTTATTTTTTCTAATTCGGACCTAAATAATTGACCCATTTGATAGGCATTATCTGCTAAATTTTGATCACGTAAAACACTGAGTGCAGCAACTGCTACAACACAAGCAAGTGGATTACCACCAAATGTACTTCCGTGTTCACCGGGTTTTATGCTATTCATTATATCATCATCACATAAAACAGCGCTGATAGGCATGACTCCGCCACTGAGGGCTTTTCCTAACATTAAAATATCTGGTCGCACATCGTCGTAATCGGAAGCCAACAATTTACCTGTCCGAGACAAGCCCGTTTGAATTTCATCCGCTATCAGCAATACATGATGACGCTTACACAATTCATGGGCAGCTTTTAAATATCCATTGTCCGGAACTATAACACCCGCTTCACCTTGAATGGGCTCTACCATAAATGCTGCAACATTTTTATTTTGAAGTGCGGCTTCTAACGCATCAATATCGTTGTAAGGTATTTGCTTAAATCCTGGAACAAATGGCCCAAAGTTTTGATAGCTACTTGGATCTGATGAACTAGATATCGCTGCAATGGTTCTTCCCCAAAAATTTCCTTCAGGAAAAAGAATAACAGCTTCGTTTGCAGCAACCCCTTTTTTCTCATACGCCCATCGTCTTGCAAGCTTAACAGCTGTTTCACCAGCCTCAACGCCAGTATTCATAGGCAGCACTTTATCGTAGCCGAAATAATTTGTAATGAACTGTTCGTATTCGCCGAGTTGATTGTTGTAAAACGCCCTAGATGTAAGCGTTAGCTTAGACGCCTGCTCTGTCATGGCTTTGATAATAGCGGGGTGACAATGACCCTGATTAACGGCCGAGTAACCACTCAAAAAATCAAAATATTGCTTCCCTTCTACATCATATAAATAGACGCCCTGTCCTCTTTCAATAACAACAGGCAAAGGGTGGTAATTATGTGCACCATACTTTTCTTCTAATGCTATATAATAAGATGTGTTTTTGAAATCTTTTGCTTGCATTATAGAGAAGTTAATTGTTGTTCAAAATTAGAAAGAATTTGAAAAGCTGTTTCGGCCATTTTATTGCCTTTATTATCCAATAAGGGATTGATTTCTGCGATTTCCAAACAAATAATTTTTTTAGTTAAAACCAGCTGGTGTAGTATTTGATTAATTTCATCTGGTAAAAAACCTGATTTGACTGGTGTTCCGGTTCCATACGATATTTGGTCACAATCCATCGAATCCACATCAAAGGAAACGTATAAATAATCAACGTCTTCTAATTTTTTAATAATGGTATCAAGTGTATTTTGTAATCCTTGTTCACGTAACTTTTCTACTGTATAATTTGAAATGGACTCCGCTTCAATAACCTGTTTTTCTGCAGGTTCAAAATCCCTTAAACCAAAATACACCAAATGATTGGGTGTTAATTTAGGTCCTTCAACGCCCATATTTTTAAGTACGCTCCAGTAGTGAACCGTATCTGCAGAAATTTGATTTATTTGAATATGCGTATGGTCTAAACCCAATGCCGCCGCTAATGGCATGCCATGAATATTTCCAGACGGTGAAGTGTATGGCGAATGAATATCTGCGTGAGCATCTATCCAAATAACGCCCAGCTTTTTATTGAGATATGCTTTTTTGATACCGCTTATAGTGCCAAGTGCCGAAGAGTGATCACCAGATAAAACAATTGGAAAAAAGTTTTTTTGTAAGGAATTAGCTACAGCATCACACACCCTGTTACACTGCTCTGCAACATGTTCAATTCGCTGCGCAAAACTATTAGTATTTTTTTGATAGATCGTTTCGTTGTGCGTGATAATATCCTCAAATAAATGGCGATGAAAAAAATCATTGTTGCTATTGATAGCAGCTATTTCAAGTGCATCAATTCCTATATCTGAACCCCTGGTTCCTGCACCAATATCGGATCTATTTTTAAGTAGCTTGACATTCATAAAAAAATAATTAGGCTTCTTCAAATGAAGTATTGGCAAGATATCATTTTAATTCTAATTCGTAATTCATACACACAAACAGCTAAGCCTCAAACGATTGCAAATCAATGATTCAAGCTCAAATATCCTTAAAAAAAACTAGTGTAATAACTTAATAATTTGTTAATACAAATCACACAATAATAAAAAAGATATTAAAGAGCTTACAGTTAATATTTATTGTATGGTTTGGCGTAAACTAAACGGAGAAATTTTAATGCTTCCAATCAAGGAGGCAGTTTTAAAAGTACTTGAGGAGGAGGCCAAAAACAACCACAAATTAAAGGTTTGTATTGGAACCGATAGTCAAGTAAAAGCAAATACAACGGATTTTGCTACCGTTATCGTTTTTTTGAGGGAGCGAAAAGGAGGATTTATGTTTATTCACAATGAAAAAGTGAGTAAAACATACCACATTAAAGAGCGGATGTTATTAGAAGTAGCAAAAAGTAT
>JBIIZN010000006.1:0-25631 GCA_044346275.1 Sediminibacterium sp. | reverse complement strand
TACTGCTTTGTAAACACCATACAGTGTTGCCATGGCAGATTATCTATATTTTTATCAAATGCAAAGCCTGCTGCTTTAAATTCTTTAATAGCCTGCGTTTCACTCATCTTATGAATGGTTTTAATGGGCACAGTTGGGTCTTCGGCCCTAAATTCTACCAACACTAATTTACCACCAGGTTTTAATGCATCCCGCATAGATAAAGCCATTTCGTAAGGAAAAGAAAATTCATGATATACATCTACTAGTAGCATCATATCAATGGTGTTTTCGGGTAAAGACACTTTTTGTTCTGTACTTAATACAGGTACAATACGTGATAATTTTTCCTGCTTGATTCTGGCGTTTAAATAAGCAATCATTTCAGGTTCCACATCAACTGCAAAAACTTTTCCCGTTCCTACCATTTTTGAAAGCAGGGCACTATGATAGCCACTGCCCGCTCCTATATCTGCAACAACCATACCTGGCTTTACGGCTAAATTTTTTAATAACAGAGAAGTGTTTTCTTCCATTTCTCTTTCCTCTCTTTCGAGCCAATCTATCCCGAAATGACTCATTACATGTGCAATTTGCCTTCCCATGTACCACTTATTAATACCATTAGGATCCCCTGCACGTATTTTATATCGGTCTTGACCGATGGTGCAAAAGCTTACTGTCAAAAAAAGAGTAGATAATAAGGCGGCTTTTATTAAATGCATACTTCAATTTAAACCAAAAAAGGGTTCCCACCAATAATTGAAAAAATGAAAGGTAGTAGGGCTAAATTTCGTAAATTGTAATATGCCTAATTTCAACATAACCCAGCACTACAAGCTTTGGACTTTAGTTTCTTTTTTATTATTCTCACTGATTGCCAAGGGTCAACAACCTAATATTATTTATATCCTTACCGACGATCTTGGCTATGGTGACGTGAGTGCTTATAACTCCAAATCAAAAATTGCTACCCCTTGGATAGATGCCTTAGCTAAAGAAGGTATGAGATTTACAGATGCACATTCCAATTCATCTGTTTGCACTCCAACCAGATATGGCATATTAACTGGCCAATATGCATGGCGAACAAGTTTAAAAAATGGTGTATTATGGAGTTATGATAAACCTTTAATTACACCAGATCAATTAACAGTAGCACAGCTTTTAAAAAACAAAGGCTATCAAACAGCATGTATTGGTAAATGGCATTTAGGTTTAGAATGGGCTAAACAATCTAATGGAGCAATTGATTTTACAAAACCAATTACCGGAGGCCCTACCCAACTTGGCTTTGATTATTTTTTTGGCATTACAGCCTCGCTTGATATTCCACCCTATTTTTATATTGATGGTAACACCATTACGGCTACGCGAATTGATAGTATTAAAGAGCAAGGTGGTCAAGGATTTTGGAGAGCGGGACCTATTGGCAAAGATTTTAAACATCAAGATGTGTTAGACAGTTTTGTAAGCAAGTCTATTCAGTACATTGAAAAAGCATCCAACCAAAAAGACCCATTTTTTTTATACTTGGCACTTGCATCTCCACATACGCCTATACTTCCTTCCAATGCTCAAACAGGAAAAACAGGTACCAATGCTTACGGCGATTTTGTTGCTATGACTGATGAAAAAGTTGGCCAATTACTTCAGTATTTAAAAGATAAAAACTTGGATAAAAACACCATGATTGTTTTTACAAGTGATAATGGATGTTCTCCAAGTGCTAACTTTAAAGAATTACGCGAAAAAGGACACGACCCTAGTGGTGGATTCAGAGGTACCAAAGCAGATATTTATGAAGGCGGGCACCGTATTCCATTTATTGTAAAATGGCCTGGGGTGGTAAAGGCTAACAGCATTAGCAGTGCTACTATATGTCTCACAGATTTTATGGCAACTTGCTCCGATATACTTGGCAAGCCATTGCAAAATACCGCCACTCAAGATAGTTACAGTTTATTACCATTATTAACATCATCAAAAAAAATCAATTACCAAAGAACAAGCACTATTCATCACTCCATCGATGGCTATTTTGCCATTAGAAAAGGAGATTGGAAACTAGCTATTTGTAGTGGCTCTGGCGGGTGGGGTGCCCCCACAGAAAATCAGGCTATAAAAAACAACTTGCCTGCTATACAATTGTATAATTTAAAAGAAGATCCAACCGAACAAAATAATGTTCAGAATAAATACCCTGAAATAGTTCGTGCATTAACTGCAGAACTTGAAAAAATAAAAGCAGCTAAAAATTAATGCCATGAAATACATTCTAACACTATTACTCTTTTCAAACTTTGCTTTTGGGCAAACTAGTCAAATAAAATGGATGGATCCTACTCAAATGAAAGAGCAATGTATTGATGGACGCGTATGGAATAATTGATACACTATCCCATACGATAAGCTTCCACAAAAGCGCAAAGTATAGTAAGACCGGTACTATGGGATTTATCGAAACATCCTGCAACGCTGTTTCTTGGTTGGAAATTGGCGTTCCCGAAAAATCTAGTTGTACACTATTACCTGTACAAAATGAAAAGACTATTGTAGCATATGGCATTTCCATGAATTATATAGAAGTGGATAATTAATTAATTTATTAAATAATAAAAAATACGTATATTTATAATTGAACATATAAAATTTAAATTATGAACTGTCCAAAATGTACGACCCAAAACGATCAGTCAACAAAATTTTGTAAAAACTGTGGAACCAATTTACAACCAAAGCCAGAAGTGGCGGCAAGTGCAAACTCAAATTTATCAGATATATTTCTAATTATTTATTTGGGTTTAAACATTATTACTGCCTTTGGAGATTTTGCTATTAAGCAATTGAACCCTTTGTGGTATGAAGGCTCGGCAAAATATCTTCTCGGATTATTATGGATTTTACACAATGCAAGTGCTATTCTATTGCCTTTATCTATAAAGAATAAACTAATGAAATTGTTGGGAATTATTTTTACCTCAATTGTAATTCTTTATTGGATTTATGGTAATATTAAATTCTTGTTATAATAATTCTATTTCCCATTATGCAACGCTAACCAACTGTTGAGTGAGTTTGAAATTTGCGGACCTTCAATATTATACATGGCGCCTATGCAAGCAGGCCGGGGCTTGGATGGACTAATATATTAGGCAGAAAACTTAATTCAAAAATGATTCATCTTGGCTTTTCGGGAAATGGTCAACTTGAGCCTGCTATGATAGACCTCATCAATGAAATAGACGCCAAATTATACATTTTAGATTACATGCCTAATTTATGGGACAAAACAAAATTTAGTGCCGAAGAAATTGAAAAAAGGATGCGTCATACACAATTAGAAATTCACAAAAACATCCTGGCCTGCCTATCATTTTTACAGAACACTGTAGTGGCAAAGACGGCATTAATTTAGATACCGTCATGGCACAAAAATATATTGGTGTATGTCAGATTTCGGCAACAGTATTTAATAAAATGAAAAAAGAGGGCACTAAAAATATCTACCAGCTTACTGCTCATGAAATTGGCTTTAACATAGAAAGCACACTTGATGGCACACACCCTAACGATATTGGTATGATGCAATATGCAAATGCCTACTACCATTTAATTCGCAATAAAATTGGCTTGCCTAAATAACACCTCGATAGATGAAAAAAAGATACTTTTTTACGCTGTTCCTAACGCTGACTATCGTTATAAATGGTTTTGCCCAAGATCAAATACTCTACAAAAGAGTAGACACCACGCAGCTCTATTTAACGGTGTATCCTTCGGCCATAAAGGAGCCAAACAAAAAGTCACCAGCCATTGTTTTCTTTTTTGGAGGCGGGTGGAATAGTGGAACGGTTAAACAATTTGAGCCACAAGCCCTCTATTTTAGACAAAGAGGCATGGTATGTATTCTAGTAGAATACCGCGTAAAAGAAAAACATAAAACCACTCCTTTTGAATCTTTAAAAGATGCAAAATCAGCAATTAGATATATTAGAGGGCATGCCAACGAGTTACTGATAGATCCTTCAAAAATTGTAGCATCTGGCGGATCTGCAGGTGGACATCTAGCAGCAGCTACAGCCACAATCAATGATTACAATGAAAGCTCAGATAACACTGCAATTAGCTGCATCCCCGATGCGCTCGTATTGTTTAATCCTGTATTTGATAATGGCCCGGGCGGATATGGTTACGAAAGAATTGGAGTAGCTTACAAAAATTTTTCGCCCCTTCATAATATTAAAAGTGGCACGCCTCCTACCATTGTATTTTTGGGCGATAAAGACCATTTAGTACCTGTAGAAACTGCTCAATATTATAAAAAAATTATGGAGAAAGTAAAAAGTAGATGTGACCTATTTGTGTATGAAGGCCAAGAACATGGATTTTTCAACTATAAAAATTTAGAATACTACAAAAAAACGGTTTCCGAAACAGATACTTTTTTACAATCTCTTGGTTATTTAAACAAGGCGCCGTTCATTGAAATAAAGTAATTTTATAAAATACTCTTTAAATCGAGGATATACAATTCTTATCATTATGAACATTTTATCCATCAAAAAAATAAGCATTATTTTCTCATGCTTATTCTTATTTAAAAAAGGAAAGGCTCAGATAAATAAACAATTAGAAATAAGTTCAACCAATTATTGTCTGTGTCAAAATCAAGACACAACAAATATTGTAATAAATGAGAACACGGCAAGTAACAGAATTTTAGATATAGGAATGAATTTAGCACTCATTTCAAAAACAATTATAGTTGGGTCATGCTGGGATTTTGTTAATGAGGTATATAAAAGAGCTGGCGTATCAAGTGCTAAAAAAACCATCTTCAAATCAAAATTAAAAGGCCCATATGCCAACCCTAAACTGGTGAAGCCGGGTGATTGGGTCTATCATATTAATAAAAGTTATAATAATATAGAGCACAGTGCCATTTTTGTTTGTTGGAAAGATTTAGATAAGAAATTAGCAATTACTTTGAGCTATGCTGGGATGAAAAGGTCTGTACCTGCAAGTTATGGAACATACGATTTAAGCAATATATTTGCAATTTTCAGACCTATTGAATCTACATACAATAAATAAAGAAATGATGAATAAAAATCTTATAATACGAGTATTTATTGTAGCTACAGTTTTGTCAAGCCTATTTTCCTGCAAAACAAAAGATAAAAATCATACAACAAACCCTAAGATCATAACAGCGGAAATCAAGTCTTTATTCAATAATCAAAAGGAATTAAAAAATACTATAGAAGATACAATTTTCCTTTCAACACCAAACGAGACATCGTCCGCATATCAAGAAAGAAATTATGAGCCTTATTGGATTAATGATGAAGGATTAACAAATAATGGAAAAAGCCTTGTCGATTTTGTTATTAATGCAAGAAATTATGGATTAATTCCAGAAGCTTACAATGTACAAAAGACTACAAGTCAATATAACAATCTTAAAACTGATTCTCTTTGGGAAAATGCTAGAAAAAACCCGAAAAATTGGGCTAGAATGGATATTTTATTAACAGATGCATTCTTATCTATCTCAAGAAATCTTGATTTAGGATATATACCTCTAGATAGCTTGATTAAAGACAAGTCTTATAATAGCTCAAAATACAAAAATGCATTGGTTAAAATTCTAGACGGTGATAATTTAATTCAAGTTTTAGAGTCTTTTGAACCGACAACACCTTCGTATAAAGAATTAAAAAAACATTTACCTGAATTTCTTTCGAAAGCCGATTTTTCAAAAAAAATGACATTTATTGACTATCCAATTAAAAATCAGGACAAATTTATCAAACAAATACTAAAAAGATCGAAAGAAGAGAATTTATTATCTGAAGATGTAACAACATTAGATTCATTAGAACTAAGCAATTTAATTAAAAAAATTCAAGCGAAAAAGAATTTAGAAGTAGACGGAAAGTATGGAAGACAGTTGATATTTGCACTTAATAATACGGATCATGAAAAGTATTTAAAATTAGTTATTAATATGGATAGACTTCGAAGAAATCGAGAAGAGTATCCAAATAGATATCTATGGGTGAACTTACCATCTTTTTATTTACAAGTATTTGAAAATGGTGAAACAAAAATTGAATCAAAAGTAATAATAGGGAAATCATATACAAGAACACCATTAATTACTAGTAAAATCAATCAAATTACGACATATCCAACCTGGACGATTCCCTCTAGTATTATATCAAAAGAAATTTTACCAAACATAAAAAAGAATAATACCTATTTAAATCGAAAGGGTTATTCCCTATATGATGCTACTGGGAAACAAGTAAACCCCGACTCGGTTAACTGGAGTAGCTATGAAAAAGGGATACCGTATAGAGTTGTTCAACCTGGGGGTGACGCTAACTCGTTAGGAATCATGAAATTTAATTTTCCGAACAAACATTCCGTTTACCTGCATGATACCAATCAAAGAGGATTATTTAATAATAGCTTTAGATCATTGAGCCATGGATGTGTTAGAGTTCAAAACTGGGATTCATTGTACCAGTATATAATACTTTCTGACAAAAAAGCTAATGCGGATGATGTGGCATCTAATCAGGTAATGGTTGACTCAGTTAAAAACTGGCTAAATGCCAAAAAAAGAAGGACAATATCAGTTACAAATGAACTTCCAATTTACATTAGGTATTTTACTGCTGCATCGAAAAATGGAAAAATTGAATTCTATGAAGATGTCTATGGAGAGGACAGCAAAATTAGAAGTTTAATTATAAAATCAATTAGTCCAACAGCTACATTAGACTAAATTTATTTTTCAAGAGCAGAAAATCCAAGATTCACATTAGTCATGTGTTTCGTAGTTTCATTCCACACTTCTTTAATTCTAGTTTGTTCAATTAAGCTACTTGTAAACGACAAATGATTTACATTTTTGTTTTTAATTGATTCAATAGCATCAGAAACTGACAAAATACGAAATCCATTTTGAGTGCTAACATAGGTTGGAATAAAATTTGTATTACTTATAGATACGACCCCGGTAGATAAATTTTTAACCAACTTCATCTTTACAATAATTCCGCAGTCGGTATACTGTTTTCGTTGAGCTGAGACAAAATTTCCCAAAGAAAAAATTGTAAATCCAGATACATAATCGCTATTGGTACTAGTTGGCTGTAAAACATGTGGATGTGAACCAAAAACAAGTAGTGCTCCATTTTTATGGATATAAGCAGCCAACATCTTTTGAGAATCACTTGCAAATCTCTGATATTCATTACCCCAATGAACAAAAACCATAACTACGTCAGCTCCAGATTTCTTAGAATTTTCTATATCGTTTTTGATCTGAAGGGTATCAATGAGATTAACACAAAATCCTTTGCCTTCTGGTATTTTAATACCATTGGTGCCATATGTATAGGCAAGTACGCCTAGTTTAGTTTTATTTTTAGAAAGAATTAATGATGAATTACGATCAGCCAAAGAACGAGCAGTTCCTGTATGTAAAATGCCACGATTATCGAGTTCTGATATCGTCTTTTCTATGCCTGTAAATCCACGATCTAATGAGTGATTGTTTGCTGTAGTAAGCACATCAAAGCCTGCTTCTTTGAGTGCATCAAGATATTGGACAGGTGTATTAAACATAGGATAACCAGTATAATTAAGTGCTGACCCAGCAGTTACAGTTTCGAGATTTCCAAACGTAAAATCGGCACTCTCCAAATACTTTTTTACAGGAGCAAATGTGGGATTAAAATCAAAAGTAGTATCTTTTTTTGCAAGATTAAATTGCTGAGAATGACACATTAAATCGCCAACGATAGCTATTGATACAGTATCAAAATTGACTTCACTCTTTTGAGTCAATAAAGAAGAATTTCTAGAAGATAATTCTGAACAACCATAGATTGTAAATACAAAAAGAGCTGAAAAAAATACAGCTAGCTTAGTAATCGTAAAAGCATATTTCATAATAAGTTATTTACAAGCTTCATTTAAAATATCTCTAAATACAGGGCCTGCCACAACTGCACCATAGAATTGAGGAGAATTTGGCTTACATTTAATTAGTACAATACAACTATACTTGGGGCTTGAAATCGGCGCATATCCACTCATTGAAGAATAATATTGCTTAGTAGCATAACCGTTTTTATTTACTGCCAATGTAGTACCAGTTTTTGAAGCTATTGGGGTAACTGAGCTTTGTAATAACAATTTGGAAGTTCCATTTTTAGAAACCCCTTCTAAAACTTCCTGTATTTTAACTGAAGTGGATGACTTTGAAAACATTTTATCATCATTATTCGCCACTCGATTATAAAAGTTTAAAATCTGGTATGGATTAAGCATTAATCCATACCCGAAAGTAATAAAAGGTAAATTTATTTCGGATTTGCCTATTGGACCAAAATATACGCTGTCAAGAACGTAGTTATTGACAGCATTAATAAAATCAGAAGCTTGACTGTAATTGACATTTAGATCATATAATTTTGAAATTCCTACATTACTAGAAATTTCATTTACCGTTTTTATTGAAGCATTTTTGATTTCGTGTTTTTCACTATCGAATATTTTTAAGCCTCTGATTGCTGTGGTGCCATTTTCTATATTAACGCTATCCGTGATATCAAGATTAGTATTATCAATTAAATAGGCTGTAGATATAGGTATCATAAGGCTGCCTGGCTCAACTTTATAATTCAAAATTGAACTGTCTTTAACATATACATTGCCACTTTTTGTTTTTTTAGAAACAAATGCGGAAGTAGCTATAATTTTTCCTGTAGAAACTTCTTTCAATATAACCAAGCCATTTTCTGCCTGTTGAATTTTTAACATAGTCAACAATCTAGTATCGCAATAGGTTTGAATTGAACTTTGTCCGAAACAAACAGATGTTACAATCAATAAAGGGATAAATAAAAGTTTCATACAGTAATTAGATTATATTGTAATATTACTGAATACTTCCAATATAATTGTTTTAAAAAATGATCAAATGCAACCTTTTGGAGGTAACATTTATATAATCTTTTGAATAATACCTCTTTTACAGAGGTCTTTTAAGCAATTTTGAACATAAGTAATTTCAAAATCTCTAGCTTCACGTTCAATACGGTTGTTATAATAACCATATTTCCTATAATTCAGAAGTTTTCGAAACTCAGGATCTTTTTTGGATTGAATATGGTGCTTTATTTCGTGAAGTACTGTAGAACATATTTCTGAAAGATTACCGTCATGACTTTTAAGATAAATTATAATAGAGTTTGATGAGGGTATATAAAGTCCCATTTTTCGAGACTTTTTATTGTAACTAACTGTGATTGATGGAAAATATTTAACCCCACAAGAAGCTAAAACAGGGCCCGTCCATTTCATTACCTCTCTACAAAACTGAACATTTGAAGTATTTAACTTGTATTTATCTTCAGTTCTAAAAAGGTAAACAACAATTGAGAAAACAAAACAGGCAATAGAAAAATACAACAACCAATCTGGATTCATCTAAATGTATTTAAAAAGAATATTATTTGAATGAGCTTGCTGGCTGTTCAAGCGTATTAAAGAAAATATTAGAACTACCCTGCTTAACCATAGCATTAACACTTTTAGAATCGACAAATGCTACTTTATTATTAGGCAATACAGCTACTAGTGAAGTTCGTTTTGTTTTTGACAACCTAACCTTATCCCAGTCTTGTGGCAAATAATAAACTACAGAATTATCCTCTTCATACAAAACAAAGAGCTTTACGTGATTCACTAAAGGATCAATCTGTTTTTCGAAATCAAATTTCAATGAATATTTTACTAAATCTTCATTATTCATAATTTTATCAATATTCCAAATACCTAACTGTCTAATTTGAAAACTACTAACCATATCAGCTTCAGCTTGCAATCTAATTTTTTCATCATTCAAACGTACAATTGCCTTATTATATTCATCTAGTTGTTTAGTAAATGAGGTATCACTTGTGTAAGACGGGGTTGCTTGAACATTCAAAGAAATGGTATCATAACCTGAACCTTGCACCATAATTGACCTAGTAAATGCTAGATTATATATATTTTTTTTATTTTTTATAGGAGTTACAACTACATCATCCCAAGAAAAACGCATACACTTTTCTACAATTTCGGGATTTGTACCGTCTAAAATTTTCCAATTCTGATTTTGGAAAGCCTTTAAATGTGGCACTTCTTTTAAATTAGCTACAATCAAATAATTATCATTAACTAGGCTAGATTTTTTCTTAAAAGGCTGTTTCAATAAATTGACTATCTTATTAAGCGCATTAGCCTTGCGTTCATTTTTTTTCAAATTAAATGTGTCATTAACTTTCCAATTTTCATTTCCCTGAAGGTAAAATAAACTAAATCCATTAGCTGGAGAAAAGTTAGCCAGTTCAATGTCAATACTTTTTCCATCGGCTATTTTTAGTTCTTCAGTATTATCAAAAGCCCTAATTTCTAGCATACCTCCGGATTGCAAAAAATTATTTCGAGCACCATCGACACTCATAGGGATTCCAGATTTGAAAATATCATTAGCCGTGTGCATTTCCCTTACTTTTATTTGTATTTGATTGTAAACAATAGCGCCATTAGCATAGGTAAAAGTATTAGGATCGATTTTTATAAGCGTTCCTTTAGACGTAGCAATAACTATGCTAGTATCTTGCTTATACGCATATAAATCAAAAGCCAAAGTATTATTTGAAAGAGGAGCTTCTATTTTTTGATCATAGGACACTTTCTTACTAGAACAACCAATAACAAAGAAAACTAATACAAGTAATACGGTAAATTTATTCAAAGTATACATATTATTTAGGGTTTAACTTTTAAATCATAGCAGTATAAATAACCATCGTAACAATTAATTAGTAAATCCAGATTGCCGTCTTTATTGATATCTTCGATGATTGGCGGAAATTCGGAAGGCATTGGCAAGCTAAATCTTTCAATCACCTTATGCTCGGTTAAAGAAAAAATTTCAATAAATCCATTTTTATAATTCGCATGATCCTGCTGATTTAAAATAATCACACAATTTGGATCTCCTTTATACGAAAACACCCTATTTGAGATGAGTGATTCATAACCGTTTCGTACTTCAATAACATTTTTACCTAAATAATCAATAGTTGGATAAAAATTAGAACGACTATATGCTTTGTATTGTCCTTGATTGTTAATTTCAAGTAAAGAATCACGTTGTACAATGAATAAATTATCTAGTGCAAGGAAATTAATACCCATTCCAGAATTACTCTTAGGCATTTTTGATTTAGAAATTTCCTTACCAAATTTATTTAAAGTAACTAAGTAATTTGTTGCATTATAAACAGAATCATAGGTTACAGTAAAGAAGGTTAAAGAAGGTTCATTTTTAGTACCGGTTGGCATTAATACAATTTCATTTCTATCATACTTTTCATTTAACCACAACAATTTACCAGAGGCTCCATTAATTGCATACAACTTACTGTCATAAGTTAGATACACTAAATCCATTACCCCATCTGCATTTAAATCAAGCTCAACTGGCTTTGTGTAAAAAGAATTGGTATTGGTGAAATAAGATTTAACTTTAAAAATTGATCTATTATCGCCTGCCTTCCATCCTTCAAAATATGGAATATAATAACTCCATAATTCTTTTCCTGTTGTTGGTTCAACTGCTTTAACTTCACCTGTTTCAGTAGCATAGACGATTTGCTGAATACCTCTATTATTAATTAAAACAGGCTCATGCTCTATATCACCAGATGCAGGATTACGCCAAATAATTTTACCATCAAGGGATGTACATAAAAACTCCTCATTATCATTACCAAAATACAAGCGGTTATTATGAAGTAGAATACCATTTACATCCATATCCCCATAAGATTCATTCGCAAAATGTTTGATAACAGCCCCTGTTTTTCGGTCAATTCTATATACTCCAGAACTCTTATCTGTAATGAAGTAATCCATAAAACCATCACCATTAGATCCAATTATTAAATCGCCATTTGTGATAACTAGATTGGTTTTAAAACTCGCTGACCCCATTTGAGTGCTCCAGTTTAAAGAAAAATGTTCCTCAATAGGAGCATACTTAGGAGGTTTGTTGGGTCCAAAAAATGAAACAGTAAATAGTGAAGTAGCAAGAAAAATTAAACGCATTGATTTTGTAATTATTAAGTGATAAATACTTTTGATAGGTGATTATAAAAGTATTTAGTTAATTAATAAAGAAGCGTTAAGGTTAAGTTGAGGAATCGTTAAATAACATTTCACTTTTTTCGAGTGTAATAATCCCACTGAGCATAGAAGCCCCTTATATGTATATGTAAAATTTGCAAATTAGAATAAAAATCAAAACCACCCTTATTGGCAATAACATCTAAATTTAAGATTTTATAAACAATTGTTTTATTGCCGCAGGAAGATCGATAAATCTTAGAGCTGGATATTTATCTAATATCACTTTAGCAAGCGTAAGTGATTTAACTGATGGATTATCTTTTAGCTTGTTATAGGTCCAGCAATCATACCTAACCAAAATAAATAAGGAGAATAAACACCCGACAAATATGAATAAAAGTAATCAAAATCAAATTCTCTTTCACAATAAACCTTTCATAGAGGCTAACTTACTTTTTCATAAAATATTCCATGTATTTGATACCACGCGGTATATAACTTTTATCATGGGTCAAGTAACGACCAAAGGAAGGTACCAATCTTCCAGTATTATGAAAATGAAATGCATCTTCATATTTATTTGCACGAATTAAGTGTCCGTACGATTTTGAAATCCAATTTACACTATGCTCCACAGATTGTTTCCCTCTTAAGTCATTTACTGCTATGCCTAGTTCCAGACACTTATATCCCATTAATTGAAATGGACCCCATGATGTGGCGAGGTTTCTAAGTGCATCGTCTGAACAATTTGATAAATCAGTTGAATTCAATCCATCATATACAGAGATCTCTCCTCTTTTTAACTTCTTTAATCTTTCATAAACATGAGGCTCAAACCTACTACCCGGTATGCTTTTACCAGAGGATTCTAAAGCACATAGCGACTTCAAAAAGGCAGGGGAAACATTGTATCGTTCTGCTGCCAAATCTATTTCCTTGCCATAATTTACTATTACATTTTGGTAATTGCCAAGTCCAATTTTTCTATACGATTGATAGATGAAATAAGATCCAACCAAACAAATTAATAGTACTACAATTGAAATTTTAAATTTACGGTTGATCATAAAGAAGGTATTAATTTTAATAAATATAAATATTCTCCAATTCATCAATTCCTAGCTATTTAAATTTTAGCATTTCATTTGTATTTAGTAAACCATATCTAAATATGAAAATTTGAATCAAAAGAGGTTTTGCAAATAAAATAATCCAATAATTAACATATTTTATATCTTTAAAATGTATAGAAATAAAGAAATACAACAAATCTCCACCCTATGAAATTAGATAGACTTCCTTTAATCTGGAGATACCTGCTAATTATTTGGCTAATCGCAACACTATTAAATATTAACAAAGCTTATCACATAGATGATACATTCCACCTGGAGGCTGCAGAAAACATAAAAGCTAATCCAACACATCCATTATCTGGTATGATAAATTGGGATAATAGCCCCCAACCAATGTACAAACACAATCAACCACCTTTATTATTTTATATTATTTCGCTTCATTCATTGATTTTTGGCAACTCAGAATTAGCTATGCATTTATTGCTATCCATCTTTTCATTTCTATCTTTATTTTACTTTCTAAAACTACTCGAGTTATTTAATATTAATGAGAAAAAAAGTCTTTTAATGCTTTTAGGATTTTCTCCAGCGTTTATAGTCAATCAAAACTTAATGACGGATATACCTGTTTTATCGATATTGTTGGCTATGCATTACTATTTAATTAGAGGACAGATAAACAATAGATTTAAAGATTATTTAATTGCTTCGCTTTTAATTAGCATTGGATTATTAATTAAATATTCCATACTACCATTTTTAATTGTTATTTGCTTAACTGCAATACTATCGAAACAATTAAAACATATTTTAGTAATAGTGCTTCCTGTAATTGTACTTTCATTATGGAGCTTATGGAACAAGTATGAATTTGGTGATATTCATTTATTTTCAAGGCCAAAGATCATTTTTAATTATGAGTTAATATTTGCATTTCTTGGAACACTAGGTTCGATTTCAGTATTTAGTTTGATTTATGCTACTCCTATCTTATTTAAAAATTGGAAATTCACTATAGTGTCATTTCTGGGACTTACAATAATTATGGTAGTGGTTCAGTATATTTTTTTCAATGATATGGTTCTTGAACATATCATGAGCTCCATTTTTATTACAAATGGAATTTTGATTTTTGCAGTTATCCTAATAAAAGTAATACAGCTATTTATTAAAAATAAATTATTATTCTTATCATCACCCTCGATAGTTTTATTATTAGGAATCACTGGAATTTCTTTATTTATTATACTTTATGCCCCATTCAATGCAACAAGGCATGTACTAATTATAATACCCCTCATTTTACTATTCTTAGATAATCATATACCAATCAAAAAAGGGAGATTAACAACCATTATCGTATCAGCAAATATTATTCTAGGAATTTTATTAGCTATATCCGATTGGAATTATGCAAACTTCTACAGGAAACAGGCTAAAGAAATAAAAGTCACAAATGAAAAATATTGGTCTTTTGGACATTGGGGTTGGCAATGGTATTCTAAAAAGGCAGGGATGACAATTTATTCTACATCAGATCGTACAAAATTAAAGAAAGGCGACTTTATAATTCTTCCAAAATATGTAGCAAAACAACAATTTCCAAAAGGAGTTGAACTAGAATTAGTAAAATTTTACATTCATCAGCCAAGCATTTTTACATTTTTTTCGGTACACAATGGTAGATTCTATAATTCTTCATTAAAAAAACCGAGTTGGACTTTTTCTAGCAAATCATATGACACCATCTTTCAGTTCCGTATAAATAGTATTGTTAATTAATTATCTAAAAGGGCGGGCATCAGTAATTTGTAGAGAAATTTTAGCAAAACATTAATATACATATAGCTGAAATGGCGAATTAAAGAAAATAGATTTGGAAATAGATTTAATAAAAAGGTAACTTAATTGTTTACCCACAATGAGATTGACGAATTATATGATGCAGTAGACGTTGGCACACTTATTCAAATAAATTCTTAAATAAATTAAAATATGAGAAACAAACTACTTTTTAGCGCACTGTTAATCACTCTAGTCATAAGCGCTCTGTTTGCAAAAGAAAACGCTGATGCTGAGATAAAAGATGGCGATATTATTTTTCATACCTCCAATTCCGATCAAAGTAAACCCATCCAGCTTGCTACGAAATCAAAATATTCGCATTGCGGGATTATATATAAAAAGGGGAATGACATTTTTGTATATGAAGCAGTAGGCCCAGTAAAACTAACACCAATTAAGGAATGGATTGCTCGAGGAAAGAACAATAGCTATGTAATTAAGCGCCTAAAAAATGCTGAAAATATGATTACGCCCGATGTATTAAAGAAAATGAAACAAGTGGGAGATAAATTTAAAGGAAAACCATACGACAAAACCTTTGAATGGTCTGATAATCGTATATACTGTTCCGAACTAGTGTGGAAAATATATCAGCAGGCAACAGGTCTTGAAATAGGAAAACTCCAAAAACTCAAAGAGTTTGATTTATCGGATGCAAGGGTGAAGGCAATCATGAAAACAAGATACCCAAATAAAATTCCCACCGAAGAAATCGTAATTTCACCTGCTTCTATTTTTGATAGCGAGCTTTTAGTTACAGTGAAGTCAAAATAAAATCGAAAAGCTATATCTTTTTCTTAGAAATAGTTAGAGATTTAAACAAACAATTTTAATTGACGACATTAATGTTTTATTACTATTTCAATTTTGAAAAAAATCTATAATAAAATCTAATACTTAAGAATATTGGGTTCTTTATACTTAATTTTATTTAACAACTGATCATTGCCAATATCTGAATAATCGGGATAAAAATATTTTGTGATTAATTTAGAATGCAATTTAGAGGTAGTTAAATTGTAATATGAAATTTGATATCGCGAAGAAGATGAGTAATGTGATTGAGGCTGATATTTTTCAATAAAGAGATATGAATTCTTGCTAGGATAAAATTTTATAAATGAATATCCAGTCTCTTCATCTCGCATACCAGAATGACCCAAATAAAATATTGAATCATTGAATTTTATATCATAATAACTAATTTTAAATCCTGAGCCACATCCTGAAAAAGCTACTTTTAAAAAGTATTTAAACGATTTAGTAGTTATTATTTTATCAATTCCATAAAAAGTATTAAATGGAAGATTAAAATTCGAATAAATAAGATTTTGCTTTGCGTCAAACGCCAATAGTCCAAAATTATCTGGACACTGTACAATTACATTTTCCTTTAATGAGGTTAAAAAATATAGATAAACATCCTTGCCATCTTCAAATTTAATTTCAACCGAATCAGTAATTATTTGATAATTGTTATTTTGTGAAAAATCAATAACAGAATACGTCTTTGAATCCGAAGAATCGAAATATTGGCTATAAACAAAAGGAGATTTAAAATTAAATTTTTTGTTTTTTACTTGGCCAAACAAAGAATTATTGAATACTAATAAAATAATAATAAATAGAATATAATTAAATCGATTTTGTTGCATTAATGAATTATTTATACTTTAACTTGTAATGATCATTATTCCAGCCTCTATTTTGAGCTTCTTCTAAATCAATTCTCATTCCAGCTAAATCTCCATTCTCGTAGCGACATATTGCTCTATTATAAAAAGCGAACCCTTCTTCAAAACCTTTGTTTATCGATTCAGTGTATAATCTTTCAGCTTCCTTATAACATTTAAAGCCTCCTCTGTAGCAATTAGCAAGGTCATTATACAATCCTCCATAACTTGGATATAATTTTATAGCTTGCTCGAAATGAACAATTGCTGAGTAACTTTTTTCCCCTTCTTGTTTAACATATTCCCACGCTTTATTATAGTAGTAACTAAAGTCTTTACCTTTTAAAACTTTACTTTTTTCAAGTAAATATTTTTGATAATTTATAGTACTACACTTCTCTATAAATTTTCCATCTGTCATAGAGACACAGCTAATTTGAATACAAAATAGAAGCAGTGTTAACAAGATTCGATAATTAAATTGAATGATTGTTTTCATTTTAGTGATTCGTTTTAAAAACATAAATATATTTACAGCTTTTGAGAAGCTTAAAATACTAAATATAAATGAAATATTTTAAATATACAATAAATTCTTAATTTGTGAAAAAATGGGATATACTTTATATTCCTACTATAGACACTATAAACTATGAAAAAATCTCTACTTTTTATTATCTCTGCTATTGCATGTTTTCCTGTATTTGCACAGAATCAATTTGACGGCTATGATTTTATAGCAAACTTGAAAAATGATGCTAGTATTGGAAAAATTGATTTTTATGTCAAAACAGTAGATCCATGCGCTGTTAATTCCGAAAAAAACTACTATGGAATTGAATCTTCAATTTCAAACACTAGTACAAGTGGATTCTTGAATTTCAAAGTACAAGTAACTGATTGCGAAGGCAAAATCTATGAACAAAGCATATCGATACTTCTTAGCAAATTACAAAGAGGCTTTAACAATAATAAAATCTATTGGGAATTAATTGGGAAATTGTCAACACCACCATATCAAATTACAATTTCTAATAGCTACGATAATACAAAACCCATTCAAAAGGGAGAAGTTAAACTTATTGATCCTGATTCACTAATTATTAGTAATAATGACAATAATGTTATTTCATATGGTGATAAAGTAATCATGGAGATTGCGGGCGGAGACAATTTAATTAATTCGACAAATACATATTGGTCATGGCACATTGGAAGTTTGAATTCAAAAGAAATTATAACCCAAGACAAAAATTACATATTTACGCCTACGTCTAACACGATTGTATATGTTACTGCCGTTAAAAAAACATCAACAGGATATATTAGAAGCAAGACAGTATCTAAAACAATTTATGTTGATACAAAAAGCTATGAACCCTATTCTATAACTGCCGACAATACAAGCATCTGCTCTTCATCCAATGGAGCCAACCTTTCTATTAATGGTGGACTCCTTGGCAAAATGGCAAAATGGGTTTGGTACAAAAACGGATGCGGTGAAGACGGTGGCGAAATAGTAGCAAAAGGAGTAACAAATTTACAAGTGAGCCCTAATGTTACAACAACGTATTATGTAAGAGCTGAAGGGGATGAAAATTATACAAATTGCAAGGCAGTCACTATTGAGGTAGTAGATCCTCCAAAAAAACCATTAATTCAGTTAATTGGCAAAAATGAAATATGCCAAGGAGAAACAGTTAATTTAATCTTACCAGGACAACCAGTAAAAAATAATGACAAATCTCAATGGATTTGGTACCAAAAAGACATTACTGAAAGCAACTATAATATGGGTAGTACAAATAAATTAAATTTATCTGGAACAGCTATTTTAACAAACCCAATAAAATCAGCTAACTTTTACGTTATTTCTGAAGGCGGTATTTGCAATTCTGTAAGTAGTGAAGTAATTAAAGTTGTTGTAAAAACAAAATCTTCAAATACAATAATCAAAACCGAACCAATCCAAAATTCACATAAATATATACTATCAGCAAATACAAATGATTTAGGGACAAATGCTAAATGGATCTGGTATGAAGGAAAATATAGAAATGAAACAAATCCTTTAAGCTCGAATTTAACAAAATTGAGTAATCAAGAGGCTATAATAGAAATAAAATCTGAAAAAAAAGAAGATAAATATATTTACATTTCAGCACAAGGAGATTGCGATATCCCGCCAATTATAAATGGAAGTGTAACAATCCCAAAATACCAAGAAGAAGAAGAAGTAGTAGTTTTAAAAACAAATAATACCCGAAAAATAAAAAATTCATACCCCAAAGCTAATACAAGAAATATTGTTAAAAAATCGCTAGGGCCTGTAAAAAAACAATTTATCTTAAATGTTGGACAAACAATTACTGATGACAAAAAATTAAACACTTTTATATATACACTTGGAGCTACAGGTCTTGAAGGAAATTCAAGTGGTAATTATATAAAATACATGAAAACAGATGTTAATATTTATCCAACTGGTGATTTAGTAGCAGATAATCCAACGCAAACAATTCTCAATTACCCCAATGATGGCACCTATTATAAGTTCAATAACGAAGTAAAAACGTTTAATGTACAATCGTATATCTTAGGCACAATGACAACCGACTTCAATCAAAGTGTAACCATATATAGCGGTTTTGGATATGGTGAGGTAAAAACTATTTGGGGTTATGACAAATACAGTAAATCAACAAATAAGTTTTTATCTAGTGGTTTCGCTAAAAATAATGCAAAAAGCTACGGAGGCCTGGCTTTAGAATTGGGTTTAATGTTAAGGATACGCTGCATTAATATTAATGGCGGGGTATCAAGTATATTTGGTTTAAGTGAGGTTAGAGACCAAAGAATTCAACCTACTGCAGCTGATCCATATGCCGATAGAGTATTGTCATTTGAAAAATTCATTAAGGGCCATATTGGTATAGGCATTTCAATATTATCCAGAAAATGATACAATGATTGAATAAATGTGTACTTTTTTTTATAAAAAAGATTGTAAATTTAGCTAAACCTATTATATGAAAAAAGTATATTATGTAGGTGATTGGGCCATTCTAACAGGACCCGTATTTGCTGAAACTCCTTTTCACCATAGCCCAAAAGGGCTGGAAATTTTTAATTATGGCGTATGGTTAAAAGAGGCTTTAGAAAAAGATCCAGAGTATCAAGTAAATTCAGTTTCGGCATGGGATTTTTATAACAATTTAGGGCCTGGGGATTATGAGCAAATTTTAATTGACTACGACCTCATTATTTTTAGTGATGTAGATGCTAAACTTTTTCAGCTCTCTCCTAAATTTTTTGACAGAAGTAAATTTGGAAAAGAAATTCTCACTTTCCCAGACAGAATCAGACTTTCTGTAGAACATGCCAATGCTGGCGGACGCTATATGTTTTTAGGTGGCTGGTATTCCTTTACCGGCGAGTTGGGTAAAGGTGGTTGGGGAAGAACGCGCTTACGTGAAATGCTTCCAGTAAAATGTTTGGATATAGAAGATTTGGTAGAAACGACAGAAGGGTTTTCGATGGAAATTACGCCTGAAGGTAAAGAACTATGTCCTACACTTAATTTGGATGGTTGTCCTCCTATATTAGGGTATAATAAAACCCTAGAACTTGAAGATTCAGTTGTTATTGCGCGATATAAAGAAACTGGAGATCCTGCAATTGTTATCAGAAATACGAATGCTGGAAAAGTATTGGCATATACCTCTGACCCTTGTCCACATTGGGGCTGCAATTTTGTTTTTTGGGATGGATATGCAGCATTTTGGCAATCACTTGCAAAATTAGTACTCGCATAAAATTCTTACCATGAAAAGAAGGAGTTTTATTGGCTTAAGTTCATCCATTGGCTTATTAGCAAGCGTCTTGCCTGCTTCAAGTTTAACAGCATCTGTTACAAGAGAAAACAATGAAAAGAGATATCAAAATGGAGCAAGCCCTTGGCCTATTTGTTTAGATACAGCAACCATTAGGCCTGCATCGCTTCTTGAAAAAATAAAAATTGCAGCCGAAGCAGGATATGACGGTATCGAACCCTGGGATGGCGAACTAGAAGAATTTGAAAAAAATGGCGGAAATTTAAAAGAACTAGGAGTACAAATAAAAAAGTTAGGACTAAAAGTACCCAGTGTAATTGGACTTTGGAATGCGATTCCAGACACGATGGAATTATTTATAAAATCATTACCAGAAACGCGGCGTCGTATGCGGATGGCACATGATATTGGTGCCGAGCATATTCAAACGATTCCCAATGAGCTTTCTCCAAACTATAATCAAAAATGGGTTGCAGATAGGTACAAAGACATTATAGAAATTGGCATTAAAGAGTTTAACATTAAACCAGCGCTTGTATTTGTAAAATATTTTACCATAAAAACCTTAGGTCAAGCGGCGGGTATTGCCATGGACGCAAATCATCCAAAAGCAATGGTTATACCTGATGTGTATCATATGTATATTAGTGATGGCGGGTTTGATGGATTAAAAATGTTAAAAGGAAGTGCCATTGCCATATTTCAATTTAATGATGCTCCAGCCTCCCCTACGTTTAACGAGTTAAGAGATGAACACCGGGTATATCCTGGTGATGGTATACTTCCACTCGATTCAATTTTTAAGGATTTAAAAGCCACTGGCTATAAAGGATTTATTTCGCTAGAAATGTACAATCCAAACTATTACAAAGAAGATTTGTTAACAGTAGCTAAAACAGGGCTTCAAAAAACACTAGCAGTGCTCAAAAAAGCTGGCGTATAATTGAGCAAACCAATAAGATTACATCCAATGAATAAAAAATGTATTTTAATTCCCCTTGTTCTTTGGATGTTTACTGCTTGTTCCAAGTCCAAAAGTACCAATACCAATAGCATTAACACTGTTACAACAAACAACTTTACAGATTCAATCAATTACTTAGCGCTTGGAGACTCTTATACCATTGGTACATCTGTTGATGTAGCGGATAGCTACCCAAATCAAACTTTTCAATTGTTAAAGGGCGCAAAGTTTAATATGAATTCGGTTCAAATCATTGCTAAAAATGGATGGACTGCCGATGATTTAAAATACGGCTTAGCAACCGCCAATAAAAGAAGTGTATATCAGGTAGTATCTCTTTTAATTGGCGTTAACAACCAATATCAAGGTAGGCCCATCAAAGAATTTGAAACGGCTTTTGTTTCACTACTACAATCGGCTATTACACTCACTGGAAATAAATCTAAAAGAGTTTTTGTAATGAGCATACCCGATTGGGGCATAACACCATTTGCATCAGGTAGAGACCGTAAAGAAATTGCAACTGAAATAGACAACTACAATTTAATTTGCGAAAAAAACGCAAAATTATACGGGGCTCATTATATCAATATTACTGATGCATACCGCCTCGATGGTCATAAACTTGATTACTTATCATATGATGGCCTACACCCTTCTAAACTGGAATATACCAAGTGGGCTATTAAGCTAACGCAGCAAATAACAAATGTTTTTACATCTGGCGGATAAAATAAACCAGGCTCTTCTATTTTCCTTTAAGGTATTTATCCAACCAACGCCCTTGCTCATATAATAAGTGCAACACATTTTCTTTGCCCTTATAACCATGCGCTTCATATGGTAAGTAAACGAAACGAACGGTACCGCCGTGACCTTTAATAGCAGCATACAAACGCTCACTATTAATTGGGAAGGTTCCAGTGTTGTCATCCATTTCACCATGAGTCAATAAAATAGGCGTTTTAATTTTATTGGCATGTGCAAAAGGGCTCATGTCAAGGTATAACTGAGGTGCTTGCCAGAAAGTACGGTCTTCATTTTGAAAACCAAATGGAGTTAAAGTACGGTTATAAGCGCCGCTGCGTGCAATACCTGCTTTAAACAAATCACTATGTGCTAATAAGTTTGCTGTCATAAATGCACCATAGCTATGACCACCAACTGCCATTTTATTTCGGTCACTAACGCCCATACTCACCAATTTATCAATGGCTGCATTTGCATTTAAAATCAACTGATTTACAAAATCGTCGTTTGGTTTTTTATCTGGTGCTGTAGCAACGATAGGCATTTCGGCATTGTCTAAAATGGCATAACCCTGTGTCACATAAAATACAGGAGACCCCCAACTTAGCAATGTAAACTTATGCTGATTGCCTCTTATTTGGCTTGCATCGGCAGCACTTGTAAACTCGCGAGGATACGCCCAAAGTAGTGTAGGTAATGGACCGTCATTTTCTTTATTGTATCCCTTAGGTAAATACAAATCACCGGTTAAGTCTACGCCATCGGCTCTTTTATATTTTATCTTTTGTTTTGTAACACCTTCCATGCTTGCATATGGGTTACTAAAATTAGTGATCGCAACAGAAGTATTTGCTTGTAAAGATTTTAAGTAATAGTTAGGGACTTCTTTTTCGGTTTCTCTACGTGTGATAATTTGTAATGTAGCAGCATCTAACACATCTACTACATATTCGAAACAATCTTCTTTACTACGCCAAATAATTTCATTGGTTTTAGTATCCAAGTTATAAATAGATAAATAAGGCAAATCACCTTTATCAGATGCGCCTGTGGTATTATTCATTAAAACCGAACGGCCATTGTTAATGGTAGCAATAACGCTTTTGCCATATTTATTTTTAACTGTTACTGGATTTCCTAAATTACTATATGCATCGGTGATGCTTCTTTCATATAAAGTAGTTAAACTTCCTGCTTTAGCACTATAAACGCTTACTTTATAACGCTGCTTGGTTCTTAAAACTTCTGTAACAAGCGCCAGTGATTCGTCACCCCAGCTTACATTTGAAAAACGAGCCGCAGTTTTAAATAACTCACGAGGCGCTTCTGCAAAAGGAGCAGAAATGGCCATTATGGCATCGTGAAAAGGAACTGCTTTTTTAATGAAGCCACTATCCAAAGGCATTGCATAGACAATTGTAGCCGCTTCATCATCTTTCCATTCAAAACCACGTGGGGCGTTTTGAACATTATCATAACCACTTGGCGTTCCTTCGGAAGAAGGTAATTGTGCAATTGTTTTTACCAGCGTACCATTTTTATCAAGCACTTGCATAGAAGAAGCAAAACCGCCCGCAGTTACTAAATAAGAGAAGGGTTTGCTTAAAGTTCGAGTAAGAATATAATTTTTATCGGGAGAAATACTAAAGCTATTGATTAAGGCAGGTGCACCTACTTTTGTTTCTACACCATTTTTATTTTTAACCAACTGGCTCTTTGCTAAAAATTCAAAAACATACTCGTCGTAAGGAGATTTAATCAAATCTTGGTAGGTAACACTTGGCGCCGCTTTACCTAAGTTTTCCTGAATAGTTGGACCACTCGGCGTAATTGGTTTTTTCACCAAAGCGCTTGCAGTATTCACATTCACTTTGTATAGTAAGCTTGCATCGTCTAACCAAACCAGGCTAGATCCTAAAATTAAATTAGCGGCTGTTTTATTAATTTTTTGACAAGTTAATGTTACCAAATCAATTACATAAACATCTACTGCATTTGCAGATACATTGTAAAATGCAATTTTATTTTCTGAAGGATTCCAGGTAGGACTTAACGCTGCAACTGAAGCAGGCATCCCCTTTATTAGGAGTGCTTTACTCGTAGTAATATCTTTAATGGTTAACCCTTTGATATAGTTTTGACGCGTAGGCGAAAAATTATTTGGGTTTAAACGAAGACCAGCAATTTTAAATTCGGCTTGTCCAAGCTCTTCTACTAATGGATATGAAGGGCGCTCCATAACTAACATGTATTTTGCCTTACCGTCCACACTAATAGATGGTGTAGGTGCAGCTAATAACAAGTCTGCGATTTCTTTTGGTGGTAATTGATAATTACTTGCATCCTGCGCCGCAGTGTGTAAACCAATTAGCACTAAAACAAATAGGCTAAGTATAAAACTTGTGGTCTTTTTCATTATATCTATTTTGAATAAATTTAATAATATTTTGTAGTGTTGATTAGTTGCTTGGTGCGATAGGCCCATTACGCATTGCCTTTACTTGAGCTGGCCATTGAACTGGTTTGCCAGTTCTTCTATCAATTCCTAAATCTGCTTTGTCTCTTGGAAAAGTTGCATTGTCTTCGCAAGCCATGTATACCAAAATTGCGGTAAGGATTGCATTGCTTTTTACATCATCAAAAATGATTTTATCATAAGTGTCTCTATTGGTATGCCAAGTATAATTAAAGTAAGACCAGTTTAAAGCCCCTAATGAAAAACCAGGCGCACCTACTCCAATAAAAGAAGCGTGATCACTTCCGCCACCTCCCGGTGAGCCCGGAAAAGTTGTTTTAATAGAGTCTTTGATACTATTAGGCACGGCAGCCAACCATCTTGTTAAAAATTCACCAGCATACTTAAATCCTTGTCCAGAAATATTCACTATTCGGCCTGTTCCATTATCCTGATTAAACAAAGCTTGAAGTTTACCAACTATTTCTGGATGATCTTCCACAAAGGCTCTTGAACCATTTAAGCCTTGCTCCTCACTACCCCAGTGTCCTACTAAAATGGTACGCTTAGGATTTGGATATACCAACTTTAAAATGCGCATGGCTTCCATCATGGTTAATGTTCCCGTACCATTATCGGTAGCGCCTTGGCCTGCATCCCAAGAATCAAAATGTGCCGACATCATTACATATTCGTCGGGCTTTTCTGAGCCTTTGATTTCTGCAATGGTATTAAAATTAGGAACAGTACCTAAATCTTTGGAATCGGTTCTGATGCTAATGATTGGATTTGAACCAGATTCTACAAGGCGGTACAATGATCCATAATCTTCTAGAGCAATAT
>JBIIZN010000076.1:0-8362 GCA_044346275.1 Sediminibacterium sp. | reverse complement strand
GTAGACTACCAAGAAAAGTTTGCTTCTGCAGGCCGTATTCCTGGTTCGTTTTTTAAGCGTGAAGCGCGTTTAAATGATTATGAAATATTAACGAGTAGGTTAATTGACCGTGCGTTAAGACCTTTATTCCCTGAAGATTATTTGTGCGATGTACAAGTACTTGTAAGTTTAATTTCTAGTGATGCAGAAGTATTACCAGATTCACTTGCTTGTTTAGCGGCTTCTGCTGCACTTGCAGTTTCAGATATTCCAGTAAAAGAAATTATTTCTGAAGTGCGTATTGCACGTGTAAACGGACAGTTTTTAGTAAACCCTACACGTTCAGAACTTGCTCAATCAGATTTAGAATTCATTATTGCAGCTACCGAAAAAAACCTAATGATGGTGGAAGGTGAAGCAAAAGAATGTTCTGAAGCCGATTTAATCAATGCGTTAGAAATTGCGCATGATGCAATTCGTATTCAAATTAAAGCACAAGCAGAACTCAGAGCTAAAAAAGGTATCACTACTGTAAGAGATTACAAGAAGCCGCCTCAATCAGAAGAAATTCAAGCTAAAGTAAATGCTTTTGCTGCCAAGCGTGTGTATGAAATTTCACGTAAAGGTTCTTCTAAAAATGAACGTAGCGATGCCTATAGCGCATTAAAAGATGAGGTAATTGCTAGCCTTGGTGAAGACGTTACCGATTTAGATAAAAAATTAGCTAAAAAATATTACGAAGACCTTAAGTGGGAAGTTGTACGTAACATGATGGTTGATGAGCGTATCCGTTTAGACGGCCGTGCGCTTGATCAAGTTCGTCCACTTGCTATGGAAGTAGAGCCATTACCAACGCCACACGGTTCTGCATTATTTACAAGAGGTGAAACACAATCTTTAACGACTGTAACATTTGGTACCAAACTAGATGAGTTGTTACAAGAGAGTGCTGCAAAATCGGAGTACACACCATTTATTTTACATTATAATTTCCCTCCATTTAGTACTGGTGAAGTTAAAATGATGCGTGGTGTTGGACGTAGAGAAGTAGGACATGGTAACCTTGCTATGCGTTCTTTAAAGCAAATGATGCCAACCGAAGATTATGCGTACACCGTGCGTGTAGTGAGCGATATTTTAGAAAGTAACGGTTCGTCTTCTATGGCAACTGTTTGTGCGGGTTCATTGGCCCTTATGGATGCAGGTGTTCCTGTTCCTAAACATGTGAGTGGTGTTGCCATGGGACTTATTTCTAGAGAAGATGGTAAGTATGCGATCTTAACAGATATCTTAGGAGATGAAGATCATCTAGGTGATATGGACTTTAAAGTTACAGGTACACGTGATGGTATTTGCGGTGTGCAAATGGATATTAAAGTAGATGGTTTAAGTATGGACATTATGCGTGAAGCGTTGGCTCAAGCGCGTACCGGTCGTTTACATATTTTAGATGCGATGTACGAGTGTATGCCAGCGCACAGACCAGAAGTAAAGCCACATGCGCCACGTATGGTTAAATTAGTAATCGATAAAGAATTTATCGGTGCAGTGATCGGACCAGGTGGTAAAGTGATTCAAGAAATTCAGCGTGAAACAGGTACGACCATCAATATTGAAGAAGTAGGTAACACCGGTGTAGTTAGCATTTTCTGTGCTGAAAAAGCAGGTCTAGAAAAAGCATTATCATGGGTAAAGGGCATTACTGCCGTTCCTGAAGTTGGTGATGTCTATGAAGGTCCTGTAAAAGGCATTAAAGAATTTGGTGCATTCATCGAATTCATGCCAGGTAAGCAAGGCTTATTACACATATCTGAAATTAGCTGGTCGCGCTTAGAAACCATGGATGGCATCTTCAAAGAAGGTGACATGGTTAAAGTAAAGCTGGTTGGATTAGATCCAAAAACAGGTAAATTTAAATTAAGCCATAAGGCTTTGATCCCTAGACCAGGAGCTGAATAAGGTATAGGTACATACAATAATTGCTGCAAAGGCCCGTTTTAAAACGGGCCTTTGCTATTTATAAACCCTTCATTTTTAATCAAATACCATGAGTACAACCCTTCAAGTTTCTATTATTGTTCAAGAAGAGTCCGTTAAAGAAATGATTATGGCTGAGCTTGCTGTTATGGGTTTTGATGGCTTTGAAGAAACAGAAACGGGTCTATTAAGCTATATACCTGCTCAAAATTTTGATGCAGACAAAGAAGCAGCGCTTTTAGGGGCATTGGGGCATTATGGCGTTACTTATACCAGTTCTGCCATTGAAAAGCAAAACTGGAACGCTTTATGGGAATCCAATTTTGAGCCTGTGCAAGTAGATGATTTCGTAGGTGTTAGGGCAGGGTTTCATGCTCCTTTTGGAGGGGTGGTTGAGCACGATATCGTGATAACTCCTAAAATGAGTTTTGGTACCGGCCATCACGGAACTACCTATTGCATTATGCAACTTATGCGTGGTATAGACTTTGCCAATAAAACAGTTTTTGACTTTGGAACGGGTACTGGTATCTTGGCTATTTTAGCACACAAGCTAGGAGCCGGGGATATTTTGGCGGTAGATAACGACGACTGGTGTATAGAAAATGCTTCAGAAAATATTATAGTAAATAATACACAATCAATTGAAATACAAAAAGTTGATAATGCTAAACTCAATAAAAAGTTTAATATTATAATAGCTAATATCAATAAGAATATCATTTTAGATAACTTGGAATTTTTAGCTGCAGCAACTTTACCAGGAGGAGACGTGCTACTGAGTGGTCTATTAACCGAAGACGAAGCTGACATAGAAGCTGCTTGTAAGGCACTCGGCTGGGAGCATCAAGAAACGAGGACAAAAAATAACTGGATAGCGCTGCATTATATTGTTTAACAATGATCCTCAATATGCTAGACACTATTCAGCATTTTATTATTTAATCATTAATTTTAAAAATAATCGTTCTAGAACTAAACTTAAAATGTATTGTGATGAATGAATTTTTACTCATTATTGTAGCTTACCTAATTGGTTCTATTCCAACATCGGTGTGGGTTAGCAAGCATTTTTTTGGTATAGATATTAGAGAATATGGTAGCGGAAACGCTGGTGCTACCAATACTTTCAGGGTTTTGGGTTCCAGGTGGGGCAGTTTTGTAATGCTTGTAGATGTGATGAAAGGCGTGGCAGCAACTTCACTTTATTTGTTACTTCCGCATTATTTAACCAACGAATTACACCGCACCAATTTTATGTTGGGTCTTGGTATTGCTTCAATCATTGGTCACATATTTCCAATTTGGGCTAATTTTAAGGGTGGGAAAGGAGTTGCAACGCTATTAGGTATGGCTGTTGCCATTCAACCCATTGTTGCAGCTTGTTGTATTGGAGTATTTTTAACCGTACTTTTTTTGACTCGTTTTGTATCCCTTAGTTCTATATTAGCAGGGATTGCATTTATGGTTTTTATACTATTCGTGTTTAATGAGCAGCCCACCTTTTACCGAATTTTTGCGGTGATGGTAGCCCTTATGGTGGTGCTAACACACCAAAAAAACATTGGTAGAATTTTAAACGGTACCGAAAGTAAGGTTCCAATTTTACGTCATCGTGACCGCCGAAAACACAGAAAATCAGGTGATAAGGCATAATAGTTGAAAGTTTTTGTTGAACTATTTGCTTTTTAAAACGCTTAACTGCGTTAAATACCCTATATTTTTTGTACCTTTGCACTCTTTTTAGTTAATCCCTAATTTTTTAGGTATGTCCAATCAGCCGCTGTTAGAAAAGCTTCAATTAAAAGACGAAAAGAATATCCTGATCCAGGGGCTTCCTTCTTCTGTAGAAAAGCAATTTGTAAAAGTAAACTTCGCTAAAAACGTTACGCCATTAATTAGATCTAAGAAATTAGATTTTGCTTTGGTATTTGCACTTAGTCAGCAGCAGCTTAACAACATCTTAAAAGAGGTATTCCCGGCTATTACCCCAGAAACCAAATTATGGATCGCTTACCCTAAAACCACGAGTAAAATTGTGAGTGACCTCAATAGAGAGTCTAGTTGGGAAGTGCTTACTAAAAATGATTACGAATCGGTGCGTCAAGTAACGCTCGATCACGTATGGAGTGCCATTCGTTTCCAAAAAACAGATCAAATCCCAAATAAAGACCGCAGTTTTTCTGACGTTAAAAGCCTCGAGCTTAAAAGCGGTTCTGGTTTTGAAAAGCGCCTTATTGCGTTACCCGTTGATTTGGAAAGAATTTTTACCAACCACGAAGAGGCCAAAGAGTTTTTTACTTCTTTATCTATTAGCAACCAAAAAGAGTACCTCAGTTGGATTCAGGGTGCTAAAAAAGCAGAAACGAGACAAATTCGTTTAGAAACTGCCGTGGAAAAGCTGATGGCTGGTAAAAGAAACCCTACCGAAAAATAATTTCACCTAAGTTTAAGTTTAAATTGAAGCGGCTGCGGCCAATTCTTTAATGGCAGCAACAAGCTGGTCCAACTCCTTTGTTGTGGTAAATACATTGGGGGTAATTCTACAACCCACCACGTTACCCGTATCTATACCCACCGTGTAAATCTTGTATTTTTCAAATAGTGTTTTTGCAAGTGTTGCAGGCGGCATGCCCTTGATGCCTACGTTGGCAATGGCGCAAATTCGAGAATCCTGTTTTGGGGTATTGTACACTACACCGGGCAAATCCATAATTTGACTGGTCCAATACTGTTGTAAAAATTTGAGACGCGCCTGTTTACGCGCAGGACCAATAAGTTTATAATGTTCTATCGAATCTTCGATGGTTAAATCGGTAGCAACAGGGTGGGTGCCCGTGTGGTTAAATTTAGCAATCCCAACTTCTTCAGATTTTGAAGGTCCAATAAGTGGCCATATGCTATCCTGGTTTTCTTTGCTTACATATAATATTCCAGCGCCTAATGGACTTGAAAGCCATTTGTGTAAACTAGCGCCATAAAAATCACAATGTAGTTCTGGAATGCTATAAATAAGTTGCGCAAAAGCGTGTGCACCATCTACGAGTACTTTAACACCCTGCGCATGAGCCATGTCGCAAATTTTGCGAATTGGCATTACCTGCCCCGAAATATTGATCACATGCGATACAAGCAGCAGTTTAGTTTTTGGAGTAATTGCATTTTGATAAATTGCTACAATTTCTTCGTCGGAAGATGGATTGAGTGGTACCGAAACAATTTTGTTAACTACCCCATGCCTAGTAGCAACTTCTCTAAACATATCGAGCATGGCGCCATAATCTTGAACAGCCATGATAGCTTCGTCACCAGCCTGCCATTTAAAACCGGCAATAATGGTATCTAATGATTCGGTGGTGTTACGAGTGATAACTATTTCGGAAGGGTCGCAACCTGCAAGGGCGGCAAGTTTTGCAGCGACTCTTTTTTTATTTTCAAACTGAACAGTGCGCATATAATATGCACCTAAACTGTTCACGTATTTTATATGTTCAATGTATTTGTTGAGTAGTTTTTGTGGCAAAATATTATAGTAACCACTTTCTAAATTTATATAACTCTCTTGTAAAACATAATCAGCCCTGAGGGCTGCCCAAAAATCTTCGTCTTCAGCAATTTGCTCTAGCGGCAGGTGATTGTGTTTGGCAATATGTGCCTCTGCCGAAAATTTTGTAAACGGGAGTGACATGCCTGCTAGTGTGAGTCCTTTTAAAAAAGTTCTTTTATGCATATTATTACAGAATTAATCCAGTGGTTATGATCATGATTCAAATGAGATGAAAAGGTAGGGATTTTGGCTAAAATATATGCTTTGAAGTATATTATTATTATATTACGGTTACTATATAAGTCGCATGAAAAAATTTCAATTGTTTTTGGCTTTATTATTTACAACTTCTTTGTTGCAAACTATAAAAGCACAAACAAAATCTACCCAAGCCACACCCAACATCGTGCTCATTTTTATGGATGATATGGGTTATGGTGATCCAGAAGTGTATGGTGGCTTTCCATACCACACGCCCAATATTAATAAGCTTGCGGCAAGTGGTATGCGCTTCACCAATTTTTATGCAGCCCAGGCCGTGTGTAGTGCTTCTAGGGCGGCACTTTTAACGGGTTGCTATCCAAATAGGGTGGGTATTTCTGGTGCTCTCATGCCATGGTCTACTGTTGCATTAAATCCAAAGGAAGCAACCATTGCAAGTATTGTAAAAACAAAAGGATACGCAACAAGCATGATTGGTAAATGGCATTTGGGTGCTAAAGCTCCTTATTTACCTACCTCTTATGGCTTTGATGAATACCTTGGGTTACCATATTCTAATGATATGTGGCCTGTTGAGTATGATGGTATACCCATTACCGATACCGCCAATAAAAAATCTAAATATCCGCCACTTCAATTGTTAGAAGGCTTTAATCCGGTAATGCCCATCAATAATTTAGAGGATCAATCTAAACTTACAACACTCTACACGGAAAGGGCTGTTAGCTTTATAGGTAAAAATAAAAACAAACCATTTTTTTTATACCTCGCACATTCTATGCCACACGTGCCTATTGCAGTGTCTAGTAAATATAAAAACAAAAGTGGCGCTGGTTTATTTGGTGATTTAATGATGGAAATTGATTGGTCTATTGGGGAAGTGATGAAGGCACTTGATAAATATGGATTAACAAAAAATACACTTATTATATTTACGAGTGATAACGGCCCTTGGCTCACTTTTGGCAACCATGCAGGCAGCACCGGCGGGCTTCGTGAAGGAAAGGGCTCTGCATGGGATGGGGGCGTAAAAGTGCCCTGTATTATGAGTTATCCTGGCGTTATTGCGCCTGGGTCTATTTGTAATAATTTGGCAGCGACTATGGATGTGCTTCCTACTATTGTTGGATTGACTAATACTAAATTACCTGATCAAAAAATTGATGGGGTAGATATCTTGTCTCTGCTTACCCAAAAACCAAATGCTAACCCTCGAGATCATTTTGTTTATTATTATGACAACAATAGCCTCAAAGCTGTTAGACAGGGCGTATGGAAATTGGTATTTGCACACCAGTCTCAAACCTACAAAGCCACAGATATGGGTAAGGATGGTTTTCCGGGTAAATATGCCTCTGTGGCAGTGCCAATGGCACTCTATGATTTATCTACCGATCCGGGTGAAACACTTGATGTAGCGAAGCTCAATCCTGCAGTGGTAGCGGCTTTAACGGCCATTGCTGATAGTTATAGAAACGCATTAGGGGATGATTTAACCAATATGCCTGGCACTCAAAAAAGACCCGCCGCAACCATTGAGTAATGGGTAGATTTTGTCTAATTGATACTAATATTAATTTTCGTTATATTAGTATTCTAATATTTTTATTGTATGAGAAATTTTGTCATTTTTTTACTGGTTTCATTTTTTGTATTTCAATCAATTTCATGTGGAGGATTAATTAACAAAGACACTAATGTATATCGTAATGATGAATTACGTGTTCTAGATGAAACGAGAACTTTAGGTAGAATTAAAGAAATTGAGATCTCTAAAAATGATAATGGTTACGATGATATTATCATACATGCATTTAATGGAACCGAGGCAAGTTTTTATTCAAATAATCCATGTGGTGGTCCAGGTCCTGCATATAGTGTTATTGGAAGTATACCTAAATTAGGAATTGTGTTTTTAGATAGGACGTATTCATGCGATATGGGAGGTACTACAATTATGGTATCACTTAAAGATGGAATATATAGAGAATTGAAAAACTCATTTTGGAATGTTGATCAACTTTCAATCTCACCTAATGGTTCTTGGTTGGTAATTTCAAACGCTGATTGTAGTATGGGTTATAATTGCAATATTGAAATTCTTTCATTAGAAAAGTCAAATAATTCTTTATTAAATTCCGTTTATTCTAATTCAAGAGTTTGCGCGAGGAATAATAATATAAGTTGGTTTTCGGATAATGGATTTAATACAGAAACGGCTATCGGTGATAATGATGGCGAATGTGTTTATCAGTCAGTTCAATTTAATTTCTTGAACAATGAATGGGCTTTTGAGTTTAAATAAATAATTCATGCAACTATATGTCTTCATTGTTTAGTTTTTTCTTCTCTCTCAAAACACAATAATAAACACAATTTTTCCGTATCTTATAAGTAGATAAGGCTTGAAACAGCTATTTTTGCAAATCATAATATTCAATACATTAATATGGAAAATACAAGCGCAGAAGGAAAATGCCCTTACACAGGTGCAACAGTTGCTAGTGCTGCCGCTAAAATGGGTAGTGCAGGAAGTGGTACAAGAAACACCGATTGGTGGCCTAACCAACTTCGATTAAACATTTTACGTCAGCACACAGCAAAGTCTAATCCAATGGATTCGACTTTTAACTATGT
>JBIIZN010000075.1:0-8453 GCA_044346275.1 Sediminibacterium sp. | reverse complement strand
GATCACCGCACCGGAGAAAATAGAGCCATCAATGTGTGGCCTGATAATCCAATGGGAGCAGGGGCTGACGTGTTAAAGTACCGTTTCCAGTGGAACTTCCCTATCTTTTTTAGTCCGCACAATCCTAAAAAAATATACACGGCGGGTAACCATTTATTTGCTACAGAAAATGAAGGAAAATCTTGGGATATGATTAGCCCAGATTTAACCACCAACGATAAATCAAAACAAGGTCCTAGTGGTGGTCCCATCACCAAAGACAATACATCGGTAGAATATTATTGTACCATTTTTGCAGCTGCAGAATCTGTGCTGGAAAAAGATTTACTCTGGACAGGTAGTGATGATGGATTAATTCATGTAAGTAAAGACGGTGGCAAAAACTGGGAAAATGTTACACCGGCAGAAGCAGGAAAACAAATGATGTGGAACTGCATCGAAACAGATCCATTTAAAAAAGGTACTGCTTATTTTGTTGGAACAAAATATAAGATGGATGATTATGCACCGTATATTTTTAAAACAGAAGACTACGGTAAAACTTGGAAAAAAATTACAACGGGCATCAATCCAATGCATTTCACAAGAGCACTTCGTGCCGATCATAAGCGCCCAGGTTTATTGTATGCAGGTACCGAGTTTGGTATGTATATTTCATTTGATGATGGTGCTAATTGGAAAAAGTTTCAACTTAATTTACCAGAAACACCTATTACCGATTTAACTATTAAAGAAAATGACTTGATTGTAGCTACACAGGGTAGAGCATTTTGGATCATAGACGATTTAGGCATTGTTCAACAACACCAAGCGGCTAACTATGCTAAAAATATCCATGTTTTTGATGCGAACCCAGTGGTAAGATCGGAAGGTGGTGGTAGAAGACGTGGTGGCTTTGGTGGTGGCATGGCAGCCAATATGGGCGCCAATCCTCCACTTGGTTCAGTGATCAACTATTATTTAAGAGGTGTTACAGACAGCAGTAAATTTTCTGTTACTGTGTTAGACAAGAAAAATAAAGTGATTAGAACCTTTAGCAAAAATGCAAAAGATCCACAAGATAAAATTGAGTTTACAGAAGGCATCAATCAGTTTGAGTGGGATATGAATTATCCTGCAGCTGAGCGCCTAGATGGTTTAATTTTATGGAATGGTGGTGTGGGTACCGTTAAAGCGGCTCCTGGAAAATACACCGCTCGTTTTGTGTACCAAAAAGATACGGTGCTGGTTCCATTTGTTATTAAGCCTAATCCTAATTATGCAGCCACAGAGGCAGACCTTGATGATCAAACTGCCTTTTTATTAAGCGTGCGTGATAAGTTCTCAGAAATTCAAAAAGCCATCAAAGATATTAGAGCAGTGCGTTCTCAAGTAAATGAGTTTACTGCAAAACTAGATGGACAAAAAGAATTAAGAGCCTTTGCTGATTCGGTGGTTAAAAAAATGACAGCTATCGAAGAAACCTTGTACCAAACAAAAGCAAAGAGTGGCCAAGACGTACTTAACTATCCAATTCGTTTAAACGATAAAATTGCAGGACTCTTTAATGTGGTAGCAAGTGGTCAAACAGCGCCAAGCAAACAAGCTAAAGAAGCGTTTGCAGATTTAGCTGCGCAATCAGATGTCGCTTTAAACCGTTTAAAAGCAGTGATGGCTTCTGATGTAAAGGCACTCAATCAAATGATTCACGAAAAAATGGTACCAGTAATTGGTATCAAATAAATAAGTAGCAATTAAATTACTCATCTAACAAATCGGGGCGGCGTGCTTTTGTACGCTGCACCGATTGTTCGTATCTCCAGGCTTCTACTTTTTTAGGATCGCCAGTTAATAGTACGTCGGGCACTTTGTCGCCTCTAAAATCGGCGGGTCTAGTATATACGGGTGGTGCTAATAAATTATCTTGAAAAGAATCAGTTAAGGCAGAGGTTTCGTCATTTAATACACCTGGAATTAAACGGCCAATAGCATCTACAACTACTGCTGCTGCTAGTTCTCCGCCACTAAGTACATAATCCCCAATCGAAATTTCTAGTGTCACGTACTGTTTTCTAATACGTTCATCTATGCCTTTGTAGTGACCGCAAATAATTAAAATATTACCTTTTAAGGAGAGTTGATTAGCGGCGCTTTGGTTAAACCTAACACCATCAGGTGTCATAAAAATAATTTCATCGTATGGGGCGGGTGCCTGTAATTCATCAATGGCATTTGCAAGGGTTTCGCATAAAATAACCATGCCTGCACCTCCGCCATATTGGTAATCATCTATTTGACCATGCTTATTAATAGCCCACTTACGTAGGCTATGTACGTTTACCTGCAAGAGCCCTTTTTCCTGCGCACGTTTCATGATGCTGTGTGAAAATGGGCCTTCTAATAATTCAGGCAGTACCGATAAGATGTCAATTTTTAGCATGCTTTATTTTTTATTCCATAAAACCCTCAATATCTCTGCGTTGTTTTTTAGTAGGTCTTCCTATTTTACTCAAACGCTTTCCTGTTTGATAGGTAGCCGCTTCATATAGTACGCGGTCCAGTTCTTCAGGTGGTGTTTGATCTTCGTAATGTAACACAGCCTCACTATACTGTACTCTTTTTTCCAGAAGCCCTGTTACTTTTATTACCCATCTGCGCGCTTCTGTTTTAACGTCGTACACATCACCTAGGTTTACAACTTTGGCTGCTTTTACATTATCTCCATTACATTTTACTTTACCCTTGCTACAAGCATCACCTGCCTGGCTTCTTGTTTTAAACAACCGAATAGCCCAGAGGTATTTATCTATGCGTAGTTTTTCTTTACTTGCTGTTTGCATAAAACTGGTGAAAGTAAGGAATGGTTTCTATGCCTTTGTAAAAATTGACGATGTCAAATTTTTCGTTGGGGCTATGTAAATTATCGCTGTCTAGTCCAAAGCCCATGAATACAATCTTAAGACCTAGTTCTTTTTCAAATAATGCACAAATAGGGATACTGCCACCACCTCTTACAGGAATAGGTTCTTTTCCAAATGTTGCAGTAATTGCGCTCGCAGCAGCTTGGTATTCTTTAGAATCGATAGGCGTCATATAAGGCTCGCCACCATGGTGTTCAGCGGCTTTAACCGTTACACCTGCTGGTGCAATAGAAGTAAAGTAGTTGATTATTTTTTCTGTAATAACTTCAGACGATTGATTGGGAACCAGTCTACAAGAAATTTTTGCAAATGCCTTAGAGGGTAGTACTGTTTTAGCGCCTTCGCCGGTGTAGCCACCCCAAATACCATTTACTTCAAGGGTTGGTCTAATGCCCGTTCTTTCGTTGCTGCTATATCCTTTTTCACCCCATAATTCTGTTACGCCTAAATCTTTTGCGTATTCCGTTGCGTCAAAAGGGGCTTCGGCCATTTTAGCTCTTTCGATATCTGAAGATTCAACAACGTCGTCATAAAAACCTGGAATCGTAATATGGTTATTTTCGTCGTGGCAAGATGCAATCATTTTAGAAAGCATGGTAATAGGGTTGGCTACTGCACCACCATACACGCCACTATGTAAATCTCTGTTAGGGCCTGTTACTTCTACCTCAATGTAACTTAATCCGCGCACGCCAATATCAATAGATGGATTTTCCATACTTAACATAGAAGTGTCACTAATTAAAATAACGTTTGCTTCTAATAATGCTTTATTGGCTTTTACAAAAGTGGCTAAATTAGGGCTGCCTACTTCTTCTTCACCTTCTATCAAAAATTTGATATTGGTGGTAAGCGTACCGGTTTGCACCATCGTTTCTAACGCTTTTACGTGCATGTAAAATTGTCCTTTATCATCTGCAGAACCACGCGCATAAATTTTACCGTCCTTAATAACAGGGTCAAAAGGTCCGCTGTTCCATAGTTCTAGCGGATCGGCTGGTTGCACATCATAGTGACCGTAAACAAGCACGGTAGGAAGTGCAGGATCAATTATTTTTTCGGCGTATACAATTGGGTGCCCTTCTGTAGGATAAATCGTTGCTGTTGTAGCACCTGCGTCCACTAAACTTTTTTTAACAGCTTCCGCGCAGGTTAGCATGTCATTTTTATTTTCGGTTCTAGCACTTACACTAGGTATGCGTAGTAATGCTAATAGCTCTTCTAAAAAACGGTCTTTGTTTTTTTCTTGATAATCTTTCCAAACTTGCATATTCTTTTAATTTCTAGGGTTCTAATTGATGTTTTTTATCTGATAATATATTATCGAGGGTCCAAGTTAGTTTCTTTTCAAATGTGGCCTGTCTTTCGGTGCAATTTTTATTACAAATGCCACAGCTTATAGATAAACAACCATCGGTATGTACAAAAAGTTCGATGGCGTCGCCAAAATGTGATTTTATGAGATCTGATAGGCTATCTATTTCACGGTGGGCTTCATGCACATTTAAAAACCAAGGCACTGTTAAGTGACAATCGACATGCAGTAAGCTACCATATTTAATAACGCGTAGATTATGTAGGTCAATCCAGTTTTCTACTTTGTTTTTATTGAGTAGCTGTATAAAATCATTTAATAAATCTAGATCGGCTTCATCCATAATGCCCGCAAACGATGAGCGTATAATTTTATATCCGTTGTAAATAATGAGTAGGCTCATGCCTAGTGCAATTAATTTATCCAACCAATATACTTCCCAAATAAGCATAGCTCCAATGCCTGCAACAATGGCAAGGGTAGAGTAGGTATCTATTTGCAAATGTTTACCGCTAGCCTGAAGTGCTAAGGATTTATTTTTTTTGCCAATTTTAATACAAACAGCACCCGCAAAATAATTAATGATTGCTGTTGCACCTACAAGCCACAAACCCATGTCTAGTGCGTGTAATGGCTCGGTGCTAAAAAAATGGGTGAGGGTTTCATAAATAATTAATACGCCTGCAGCTACAATTAAAGTACCTTCTGCTGCTGCCGAAATAAACTCTGCTTTGCCGTGCCCGTATGGATGATCCACATCTTTAGGTTTAGCGGCAACGTATAAGCTGTACAGTCCAATAAATCCAGCCACTACATTGACAATACTTTCTAGTGCGTCTGTTAATACGGACAGTGAATGCGTGAAAAAATAAGCCACTGTTTTTACAGCTAGAAGGAGTACCCCTATGCTTGTAATTATAATTTGAACTTTAAAATTCTCTTTGGCTAATTTCACTGATGTGTTTTTTGAAACCTTTTTAAATGCGTTCTAGGGTATAATGTATCGGACAGGTTTTTGCAAGCATCGCAGATACACCACAATATTTTTCGTGACTTAAACTTACGGCTCTTTTAAATTGATCTAATTGTGATTCATCTACATCTGCTTTATAGACCATATGAATCACCGAAAATACTTTTGGAATCGTGTCGGTTTGTTCGGCAGTGGCTTCGATACTAAGTTTTTTAAATGGCACTTTCATTTTGTTGAGAATTTCAACAACATCGATGCCGCTACAGCCACAAAGTGATGCCAACATTAATTTTTTAGGATTCATGCCTGAATCTAAACTTCCGTTTTCGATAGTGGTGTCTAGTCTTATGGTTTGTCCCGTTTCTGAGCTGGCATCAAATGCCAAATGACTCACCCAATTTGTAGTTACTTTCATTATTTGTGTTTATTGCATGGCTTTTTCATACCTGGCTGCTACAAAATCCCAGTTTACCAGGTTAAACCAAGCGGTAATATAATCGGCTCTTTTGTTTTGATATTTTAAATAATAAGCGTGTTCCCAAACGTCGATACCAAGTAATGGGAAACCTTTAATCGTACTCACATCCATGAGTGGATTGTCTTGATTGGCAGTAGAACCAATGGCTAATTTTTTATCAGCGCCAACAACAAGCCAAGCCCATCCACTTCCAAATCTATTTTTTGCTGCGTCTGCAAACTGCGTTTTAAATGCATCCAATGAACCGTAGCTATTGTTAATAGCAGCAGCGAGTGCTCCTGAAGGAGCGCCAGCTGGCGCAGGTTTCATACACTGCCAAAAAAGTTCGTGGTTGTAATGGCCACCTGCATTGTTGCGCATTTTAGCAGAATAGTTATTTATTTTTTGTAAAACATCTTCTAGATTGCTATTGGTGTTTACGTTTTCGGCGGCAGCGGCGTCTTGCACATTTTTTGCATAAGTAGCAGCGTGCTTGCTGTAATGAATTTCCATGGTAAGCGCATCTATAAATGGCTCTAGTGCAGTATACCCATAAGGTAAAGGAAGTTGCGTAAAGGAAGTGCCAACGAGCGTAGGCGATACTGCCCCAGCTAACACTGGTGCTACTTTATCATTAGACGCAAGGGCATGTAACTGACTACCCGTAAGTGCTGTTACAACAGCTGCTTTAACCGTAGTGCCGATAAAACTTCGTCTAGAATTATTGTTTGATTCTTGCGCTAACATGGTATTAAAATTTAGATACCTAAAGTTACTTTAAAACTTGCGGGTGTAAGCACGAATTTTTGTAAACAGCCTGTAGTAATACTCTTGGTTAAACAGTTGTGCGTCTGCCATTGCTTTTACCACTAAAAAAATACTGATCGGAAGTAAAACAAAGGTAGAAAGCCACATGCCCATGAGTGGACTTAGTTGCGCCGATTTCACAAACTTTTCTCCAAACGTATTAAAGAGGTGGAAAATCACAAAAAAGATAATCGCAAAAACCAGGGGCGTTCCAAGTCCTCCTTTTCTAATAATCGAACCCAGTGGAGCGCCAATTAAAAAAAGCACAAGGCATGCCGCCGATAAAGTAAACTTACGGTGCCATTCAATTTGATGGAGTTGCAGTGAGGTTTGACGTTCTTTATAGTCAACGGCTAGGTAGTTTACATTGTTTTTTATACCTGTTACTTGATTGGAAGCACCATCAATTAATGTGTTTCTAATAGAATCAGGGATAGCTTCATCAAAGTTTTTATAAGTTTTTTTGATGCCTGCTATTGCGGCTGCTGACATCGTCCATCCCGTGTCGGTGGTATAGCGTGTAAAACGGATATAAGGATTCACTTCTCTGCGGGTTCTGGCCGTATACATACTATCTACATTGTTAATAGAATCGATGGCCGTATTAAGTTGTCTTACGCTTAACATTTTGGGATCATAAAAACTACTGTCGCCACTTTTTTTAAGCTGAAAACTTTTAAGATCAAATATTTTTTTATAGGTTTTAAAACCAAGACGTATAAATTCTGTTTTTGGAGTACCCCGGATACCTCTCTCTTCGTATCGCCACCCATTTTTTAAAATAAATTCTAAATATTTTTTGTCTTTTGTAACACGCATGATGCCGCTTTCTGCAAAGAGCACATTGTCTTGTAGGTTGTAATTTTTTTCGAATAAAACAATGTCGTGAATTACACTATCGTTTTTTTCTTTCTTACCAAGTTTTATAACATAGCCGTCAAGCTTGTCATAAAAAACGCCTTCTTTAATGTCGATGGCAGGCTTTGCAACAATGATATCAAACTTGAGGGTCGCTAATTTGAGCTGTGTTACTGGAATAATATTATTGGCAAATAAAAATGCAAGACCACTTAAAAAAATAGTGATAACAACCAGTGGGCGCATAAAACGTACAAGTGGTATACCAGCTGCTTTAATCGCTACAAGCTCAAACGACTCTCCTAAATTTCCAAAAGTCATGATGGAAGAAAAAAGTAGGGCAAGTGGAAGGGCTACTGGAACCCATGACAAGGTTACAAGTCCAATTAAATAAAGTAGGGTAGGTATATCCAATCCTTTGCCCACTAAATCATCAATGTACAACCAAAAAAACTGCATGGTGAGTACAAACAATGAAATTAGAAATGCACCAATAAACGGTCCAATAAAAGAACGAATAATGAGTATGTCTAATTTTTTAATCAAAGCGCTGCTGGATTCTTTTAAAGAAGATAACTTTATGTACGTAGCAGGCGCAGGAAAAATGAAAACCTAGGCACCTAATCTATGAAACAGTTCTTTCACTTGGTATTCCCAAAGTTGACTTTGATCTTTGATTTCATTTTTTTCAGCGAAATCTTTGATGATCAAAACCGTTTGATTTGAAATTTCTGTTTTTTCAATTCTGAATTCGAAGTATTCATTTTTTTCAGAATGAAGCCATTGGTACTTTATATACTTATCCTGCTCCTTTTCAATGACTTGTGCTTTGTCCGGAACACCGCCACCCCATGAAAAACTAAATTCACCATCCCATTCGTCCACTTTGTCGGCAAACCACTCTTGCAAACCGGCCGGCGTTGATAAAAACTCGAATAAAATACCTGGAGAGCATCTCACTGGAAATTCTATTGTAAATAATTGCTTCTTACTCATTACTTTGTCTATTTTACTACCCTTGTAGTCACGCAATAATATTAAATAATCTAACCCCGTCAAATGTTTTTTTATACCACTCGTGTAAATCTGCGGGAAATACCCCGGTTCATTCTTGTAAACTGATATATATAGTTGATTATCAAT
>JBIIZN010000154.1:0-8491 GCA_044346275.1 Sediminibacterium sp. | reverse complement strand
TTTCTGGAGCGAAAGAAAACTTCACTACTTTACCATCGTAACTAAATGTTGCAGCAACGGTATCTTTTGCAATGACAGTTGCGCTATTGTTACTTTTAATTTCTAAAGCAAATGTTTGTGGTGTTGCCGAATTTAAAGTGAGGGTATAGTTACCGTTAACACTTGTCCACGCAGATTCGTTTACGGCATATTTTTCTCCGAGTACCCAGTTTTGTAACAAGGTTGTTTTTTCTGCAAAAACAGGACCTGTTGTAATTACAAAGTTGGCTAGTTTTCCTGCTTCAATGCTACCTACTTTATCATACACACCAAACCAAGTTGCTGGTGTTTTTGTAAGTGCATCCATCGCTGCTTTTTCTGATAAACCATTTTCGATGGCTTTTCTTACGCTCGCTAAAAATGATTTAGCGTCTCTTAAATCAGAACTTGTTAAGCAAAAAGGAATGCCTGCTTTTTCGATAGCACCCGGGTTGGTTGCCGCTAGTTCCCAGTGCTTCATATCTTGTAATGAAACAAGTCTTGCATCAGCAGGATCTTCTACATCCATGGCCACCGGGAAATTTAAGTTTACAATAAGTGGTGCTTTTGTAGCAGCCACTTCTTTAATTCTTTGGTATTCTTTTCCGGTTGCTTTAATTATGTATTGTACACCAAATTCATCACCCACACGGTCTGCACGCATTACACCCCAAACATCACCAGCACCTCTATCGGCAGGATCAAAAATTTGAGGAAGACCTGCGTTTGCATTAAATGATTGAAGGGTAATATTTACGCCATCACCTTGTAAACCTGTAGCAGCTGGGTTGTTTTTATACCATGCGGCATCCAAATAAGTTTGACGCAGTAACGCGATAGAACCCATTAATGAACTTGGGTAAGTTTGTGTAGAAGTACCTTTATTAAAAGAAAGTAATGACGCTGCCTTTTCTTTAATCACAACAAAATTGTCTTTGCTGTTTGCAAGCGCTACAACGGTTCCAGTTCCTCTAACAATACCATCTTTTTGGTGTGTTAGCACGGTACCAAATCCTGTTTCTCTAAATGATTTTGCTCTCGCATCATCTACCGAAAAAAGTTTGTGACCTTCTACATCAGATTTTAATGCTTGGTTCCAACCATACGCACCTTTTTGGTTGTTGGTTAATTGACCAGGTCCACCAAAACTAAATCCCGCTTGCGCGCGCTGTTGTTGAGGCATACCATAATCGGTATAGGCATCAATAAAAGAAGGATAAATAAATTTGTCTTTACAGTCTACCACTACAGCGTCTGCTGGAACGGCAACGCCTTCACCTACTGCAACAATTTTTCCGTCTCTAATAACGAGCGTTGCATTTTTAATGGTGGTTTGCGCATCTTTTACAATGGTTGCATTGGTAAATGCGTAACAGCCGTCGCGCTTATCGCCAACGCCGTTTACTTGAAAGGTTTCTTGAGCCTGCACAAAATTTAATAGCAGTAACCCAACAAACATCAGGCAGATTTTTTTCATACTTGTTGTTTTATTTTATTTTTCCTTGGTCTAGCTTATGAATGTACATAAAAAAGCCAAATCCTATTGATGCAATTATGTGAGTGGGCCTATCTGCCCATATAAACCATGAGTATCTGAATATCGCTTGGATTAACGCCGCTAATTCTGCTGGCTTGTCCGAGGGTGCTTGGTCTAATTTTTTTGAATTTTTGCATGGCCTCATTAGAGAGTGCAGCGATACCGTCGTAATTAAAGTTTTCAGGAATAATATGGTTTTCCATTTGCAACATACGCGTTGCAATTTCTTGTTCTTTTTCGATGTAGCGCTCGTATTTAATTTGAATTTCTGCTTGCTCTAAAATTTGCGGATGAAACCCTGCAAGTGCTTCTTTTAAACGAGGCATAGCTGCCGAAAGTCCCACCAGGTCTACGTTTGGACGTAGTAATATTTTTGAAGCTTTTTGTTTTTCTGTTATAGAAGCAGAGGCTACTTCATTAAAATATGTTTCAATTTCTGAAGGTTCAATGCTATAGGTATTCAGTAAATTTTTTACCGCCTCTACACTATTTTTTTTCGCGTCCACGGCGTCCATTCTGTCCTGCTTGGCAAGACCTAATTGGTAGCTTAAAGGGGTTAATCGTAAATCCGCATTGTCTTGTCTTAGGAGCGTTCTAAACTCGGCACGTGACGTAAACATACGGTACGGCTCTTCGGTTCCTTTGCCCACTAAATCATCAATGAGTACGCCAATATAGGCTTCGCTTCTTTTTAAAATAACCGGGTCTAATTCGCGCGCCTTTTGGTGTGCATTAATACCAGCCATTAAACCTTGGCAGGCCGCTTCTTCGTAGCCTGTGGTACCGTTTATTTGTCCGGCAAAAAACAGGTTTTCGATGAGCTTGGTTTCGAGTGAGTATTTTAATTGTGTAGGCTGAAAATAATCGTACTCAATGGCGTAGCCGGGTCTAAAAAAACGACAGTTTTCAAAGCCAGGAACACTACGAAGAGCTTCGTACTGAACCTCTTCTGGTAATGAGGTAGAAAAGCCATTTACGTATATTTCAACGGTATTCCAGCCTTCTGGCTCCACAAACAATTGGTGTCTATCTCTTTCCGCGAAGCGGTTAATTTTATCTTCGATACTTGGGCAATACCTTGGACCAATTCCTTCAATTCTACCCTGAAACATAGGGCTTCTATCAAAGCCTGTTCTTAAAAGGTCGTGTACTTTTTGATTGGTATAGGTAATATGGCAACTGCGCTGATCTGCGGGCTTTAAACGCGGCGTGTCTTTGTATGAGAAACCCACAACCTCTTCATCTCCAGCCTGTTCCTCCATTTTAGAATAGTCGAGGCTTCTTCCGTCTACCCTAGGTGGTGTACCTGTTTTTAGTCGATCACTCTCCATTCCAAGTGCTACTAACTGCTCGGTGATACCTGTGGCTGCTTTTTCTGCAACACGTCCTCCACCAAATTGCTTTTCTCCAATATGAATGATACCATTTAAAAAAGTTCCGGAAGTAACTACCACTGTTTTAGATCTAATCTCATGACCCAGACCCGTAATTACCCCACCGGCTCTGTTATCTTTTATGATTAAGCCCTGCACGGTATCTTGGTAAAAATCTACATTGGGGGTTTCTTCTAGCATCTCTCTCCACTTGGCTGCAAACAACATACGGTCGTTTTGCGCGCGCGGGCTCCACATAGCGGGGCCCTTGCTCCTATTGAGCATTCGAAACTGAATGGTACTTGCATCTGTTACGAGTCCAGTATATCCACCCATGGCGTCTATCTCGCGTACAATCTGACCTTTTGCAATACCACCAATGGCTGGGTTACAGCTCATTTGGGCAATGGTTTGCATATTCATGGTAACTAGGAGCACTTTACTACCTAGGTTAGCGGCCGCCGCGGCTGCTTCACAACCTGCGTGTCCGGCACCCACAACAATAACATCATAATCTGGAAACATGGGTGCAAAGATAATCCAATCAAAAAGAAAACAAGGTGCTAGAGGTTTAGATTTGGGTGTTTCACGTGGAACAAGGGTATAAACCGTTTGGATAATCCGAGATAATTAGAAAAATGTTTCACGTGGAACACAGCGGGAATAATACTCAATTAAATGCGGAGATGTTCCACGTGGAATCTATTTTTTTATATAACGCTTAAGGTATGCCTCCTCTTTAGCGCGCATCATCAAAATGTCGGTTTTGCTTTTATCCTTGTAACCACATAAATGAAGTGCTCCATGAAAAAGAACCCGGAGCATTTCGTTGGTGAACGTAACACCGTGTGTTTTAGCGTTATCCTTGACCCTATCTACGCTTATATAAACCTCGGCAACAACCGGGGCTCCCTTATCATGCAGGCCAAACGTTATAATATCAGTGTAGTAGTCGTGGTTTAAAAACTGCTGATTAATAGATAAAAGGTATTTGTCGGAGCAAAAAATATAGTTGATGGCAGCAAGCGGGGTCTTCTCCTTTTTAAATAAAGTTTCAATGAACGCTTTTAATTCAGTTTTACTGGTTAGAGTAAGCGTGGAGTCGGCCTTTTGGAAATTTACTTTTTGCATAGGTGCAAGTTAGGTTTAACTCCAAATTTCGTAACATTTTCTTTGCGGCGAACGGTACCTTTGCGAGAAGCGCAAACAATACAAATGTGTATGAAAAAATTATCTGAACTAGAGGCGGGAGAAAGGGGAATTATTCACTCATTTGAAAAAGATGAGCTTTATATAAAATTATTGGAAATGGGTTGTGTACCTGGTGAACCAGTAAGAGTGGTTCAAGTAGCACCCCTCGGCGATCCGATATCTATAGAGGTTTCTGGATATCATTTAAGCTTACGCATAAGTGAGGCAGACAGTATTATAGTGACTCAAGATGTCGAATAAAAACATAAATAATTGATTATCAAGTGTTTAGATGAAAATAGGTTTATATTTTGGTTCGTTTAATCCTGTACACCACGGTCATTTGATGATCGCGAGTCACGTCGTGAACAGAACCGAACTACAACAAGTTTGGTTTGTAGTTTCACCGCAAAACCCATTTAAAACAGCTGGATCTCTACTCAATGAATATGACCGGCTACACCTAGTAAACCTAGCTATAGAAAATGATGAAGCAAGATTAAGGGCGTCTGATGTTGAGTTTAAATTACCGCGCCCCTCATACACAATCGACACGCTTATATATCTTGAAGAAAAATATCCTCAGCACGAGTTCTCTATAATTATGGGAAGCGACGGTTTTATTAATATTGCGCGTTGGAAAAATACAGATGTGCTTTTAAAAAAATATGCGTTTTATGTTTACCTGCGACCAGGATTTGAAAGCGTTGATACACTAGGCGCCAACGTTACGATATTAAATGCGCCACTCTTAAATATTTCTGCTACAGGAATTAGAGAAAACATAAAAGACCAAAAAACGATACGTTATTTAGTTCCAGAAAATGTTAGAAAAGAAATTGAAGATCATCATTACTATAAATAAAAAAAAGCCTCGCTAGTTTTTAGCGAGGCTTTTTAATTCATTATAAATATCTACTAATAAAAAGTAGAACGATTATCAGTGATTTTAGCAGATTTTTTAATCGCCTCAAAACCTCTAAATATATTTGATTGAACCGCTTGTAATAGTGTTGATTTGATGGCTTGTGTATCTTGCATAATAGCGGTAGCACTAATTGTTTCAGGCTTAACGGCAAAAACACCAGAAGTACCTTCGATAGGTGCAGTGCTTTTTCCAATCAGTGATTTATTAAACGCAGCTCCAACAACCTTTGGCTCAGCGCCTACGCCTGGTACAAATGGAGAAGCAAAGCTCAAACTATCAACTCTTTGTGCAGGAAAGCTTGAGCTTTTTACAAAATCTTCAAGAGTACTTCCTTTAAATTTAGATGCAATGATTTGCTTAGCTTTTAATTCGTTTCTTACCAATCCTTCCACGAGTGGCTTCGCCTCCGCAACACCCATAGTTCCTTTCTCGCTAATTGAGGTGATCATAGCAACAACATAAACGTCACCGATTTCGGTAGGCTCAGAAGATATGGTGCCTACTTTATTATCATACACCCAGCGAACCGTTTCCCTGCTTTTTCCAAGGCCAGTAATGGTGAAATCGTTTTTCTTAATATCAACACCGTTCAAAATTTGTAGTTTGTTTTTTAAAGCTTTCTGTTCGAACTCTTTTTGAGATTTAGCATTTACAATAAAAGCAGCGGCAGCAGAAGAGGCAGCGGCAACTGTTTCATTACTAGCACCAATAGCTTTAGATAAATAAGCAATTTTGTAAGCGGGTGCGAAGTTCTTTTGATCTAGTACCTCGATGTAATGGTATCCATATTCAGATTTCACCACATCCTTTGAGCCCTTTGGTTTTTCAAAAGAAAAATCGTTAAACGTTCCCACCATTTTACCTTGTGGAAAGTAGTCTATAACGCCACCATTGTTTTTACTACCGCCATCGTCAGAATATTTTAATGCAAGAGCTCCAAAGTCAGCACCACCAGTTATTGCTAATTTAATAGAGTCGATGAGATTTTTTGCAGTACTATCTGGTCTAATTTGTTGACCAGTACTAGGGTTTAATGTAGTAATTAAAATATGACGCACTTTTGCACTATCGGGCAAATTTTTCACACCTATCATTTTTGCTAATACATAAGAGTTACCATCTACGTAGGGGCCATAAACAGAACCAACAGGTATTTTTACAAGCGTATCTTTATTGGTTTGTTGCATTCTGTTTTTACTAAAATATCCGTCGTAGTATGCTATATCACTACCTACTCTATTTAAAAAACCTGCATTATCAGTAGCTGCAGTAAAATCTTGCTTTTGTGCAACTATATTGTTTAAAACAGCTGCACTATCTGCACTACTAGGCGAGGCACTAAAAGTTACATAAGCGATAGATCTTGTTTCTTCCTCTTTTTTATATGCAGATGCATGTGCTTTTACATAAGCAGCTATATCATTATCTGTAACCTTGATCGTACTATCAGCAATAGTTGCATATGGAACAAAAACGACAGAAGCGCTTGCAATTTGATTATTATCTGCTGCTTGCTTTTCTACCATCCACTTTGGTATATATGCAGATTTTTGAAGTAAGACACTATATTTACTACGTAATACTTGTTCTAAAATAGGTTGAATATAAACCTGGTTAATCATTTTAATTTGATCCGCATTTTTGCTTTTTTTAATTTGAGCAAATGCCTTTTTAGCATCTTCTACTTTGAATAAGCCCGTTGCAGGATCTGTAAACTCTTGTTTTAATGGAGAGTTTTCAGAAAATAAAATATCTGATAATTCTTTTGCGGTTACTTGTAAACCTAGTTTAGCACACTCCGCCTCAATTAATAAACGGTCTACCTCTTGATTCCATAATGAACCAATAAGTTGATCTCTTTGCGCACCCTGACTCGCATACATTTTTTCTTGCATCGCTAACTTTTCTTCAAAAGCAGCTCTTTCTAACTTTTGACCATTTACTTCACCAATGGTTGTTGTATTTGAAAAAGCGCTTCCGCCTCTACCTACACCATCTTGTAATATAAAAGCAATTAAGGCCACAGCGATAATAGTAAAAATGATCCACGTGCCTCTGTCACGAATACTTTGAATAACAGACATAAAAACGAATTATAATAAAAAAAATGACCGGCAATTTACCGGAGGGCAAAAATAAGGTATTGCGGCCTTATTTCTATCCACAAACTAAGGGTTAATAAATTGTATTTTAGGTGGAAAACCCCGTTTTTTTATAAAATTTATGTGAATAGAAGTAGAACAAATAGAGGGGTAAACTGGCTTTTAGGGGTATGAGGCTAAAATAAACTCATTTTACACCCAGTTAATTAACAGTATACAACTAGTGGATACTAAAATATTTATCATTGAATAACCTTAATGTGTAAACTAAATTTTGGTTGATAAAATTAAATAAAGGTCTTAAAAACAGTGTATTAAAATGTGTATTAAGGTGTATAACTAGTTAACACTAAAAATATGAGTATGTGTATAAGAAGGTTATTAAGGTATTAACACCCGTAATAGTAGTAGTTTAATTAAATAAAAAGGTATTAAATCTATTATTACGGGATTTATTAACACACATTTTCTTAAAAAAAATTAGATGACAAAAAATCAATTGCATCTTGTAATTTCAATCTTATGAAAATATTAAAATTTGTATTTGCTTTTTTAATCCTGTCTTACACAGCAAAAACGCAACCTACTCAAAAACCTCCATTGCATGGAAAAAATTGGATGGCCATCACTGGTAAACCACTTGCAGCAACGGCTGGTTCTATTATTTTTAATAAAGGCGGAAACGCTGTAGATGCAGCCTGTGCCATGTTAGCAGCCACTTGTACGATGTGGGATGTACTTAGTTGGGGTGGTGAAACACAGGCGTTAATTTACAATCCTAAAACAAAACAAGTTATTGCCATATCCGCCATGGGCGTGGCTCCTACGGGTGCAACACCAGAATTTTTTAAAAATAAAGGGATGAATTATCCGCCCGAATATGGTCCATTAGCAGCAACAACACCTGGTACACCTGGTGGACTTTGTATTATGCTTGCTGAGTATGGAACCATGCGTTTAGAAGATGTTTTAAAACCAGCGATGCAACTTGCTGCAGGGTATCCAATTGATGCACAAACAGCAAATAGTATTGAACGCGGTAAGCAAAGAATTAAAGATTGGCCTTATAGTAAAAATGTTTTATTACCACACTTAGGTGAAAAAAGAGAAGCACCAGAAGCTGGTGAAATATTTATTCAAAAAGATTTACTCGCTACCTTACAAAAATTAGTAGACGCAGAAAAGCAAGCGCTCAAAAAAGGTAAATCTAGAAAAGAAGCTATTTATGCTGCTTATGACCGTTTTTACAAAGGCGATATTGCCCAGGAATTTGTTAGGGGTTCACAGGAGCAAGGTGGTCTTATCACCCTTCAAGATTTAGCCAATTGGAAACCTATTATCG
>JBIIZN010000074.1:0-8549 GCA_044346275.1 Sediminibacterium sp. | reverse complement strand
TTTCTAAGCTTATAATCCTTACCTTTGCAGCCTTAAAAAAGCACATGGAAATAAGAAACATCGCCATTATTGCGCACGTTGACCACGGTAAAACAACCTTGGTTGACAAAATTTTACACGCAACAAAGGTGTTTAGAGACAATCAAGAAACAGGTGAACTTATCATGGATAGCAATGAGCTTGAACGTGAACGCGGTATCACCATCTTAAGTAAAAACGCATCTGTAACTTATAAAGGCGTAAAAATTAACGTTATTGACACTCCTGGTCACTCGGATTTTGGTGGTGAAGTAGAGCGTGTATTAAAAATGGCTGATGGCGTTTGCTTGTTAGTAGATGCTTTTGAAGGCCCGATGCCTCAAACAAGGTTTGTATTACAAAAAGCGCTTCAATTAAATTTAAAGCCTATTGTAATTATCAATAAAGTAGATAAGCCAAACTGTCGTCCTGACGAAGTGCATGACGCGGTATTTGAATTATTCTTTAACCTAGACGCTACCGAAGAGCAATTAGATTTCCCTACTTTTTATGGTAGCGGTAAAAATGGTTGGTTCAACGATAGCTTAACGCCTTGCGAAAATATTGATCCATTACTAGATGGTATCTTAAAATTTGTGCCGCCACCAAATGCAAAAACGGGTGCTACACAAATGCAAATTACATCACTAGATTATTCTACATTCCTTGGCCGTATTGCCATTGGTAAAGTAGAGCGTGGTGTAATTAAAGAAGGCCAAAACGTAGTACTAGTGCAGGCTGATGGCTCTATCAAGAAAAATAAAGTGAAAGAGCTTTATGTTTTTGAAGGAATGGGTAAGCGTAAAGTAACAGAAGTTGTTTCTGGTGATTTATGTGCTGTTGTTGGATTAGAAGAATTCAACATTGGTGATACCATTGCTGATCCTGAAACCCCTGAAGCTTTACCAGTTATTAGCGTAGACGAGCCTACCATGAGTATGACGTTTAGCATTAACAACTCTCCATTCTTTGGTAAAGAAGGAAAGTTTGTTACGTCTCGTCACATTCGTGATCGTCTGATGAAAGAAACAGAAAAGAACTTAGCACTTCGTGTAGAAGAAACAGATAGTGCTGATAGCTTTTTAGTATACGGCCGTGGTATCCTTCACTTAGGGGTACTAGTAGAAACCATGCGTAGAGAAGGTTACGAGTTGACAGTGGGAAATCCGCAGGTTCTTATAAAAGACATTGACGGCAAAAAACATGAGCCTTTTGAAATATTAGTAGTTGACGTTCCTTCTGAATTTAGCGGTAAGGCCATCGACCTAGTAACACAAAAGAAAGGTGAAATGCTCGTGATGGAATCTAAAGGAGATATGCAACACCTAGAGTTTGATATTCCTTCCAGAGGTCTCATTGGTCTTCGTTCTCAAATGTTAACACAAACGGCTGGTGAAGCTGTAATGGCACACCGCTTTAATGAATATAAGCCTTGGAAAGGACCTATTCCTGGTCGTAACAATGGTGTGCTTATTGCTAAGTTTGGCGGAACAACAACTGCTTATTCTATTGATAAGTTACAAGATAGAGGACGTTTCTTTATCGAGCCAGGTGAAGAAGTATACATTGGACAGGTATTGGCGGAGCACATTAAGCCAGGTGATTTAAATATCAACGCTGTGGAAATGAAAAAGCTTACCAACCACCGCGCAAGTGGATCTGATGATAGCGTTCGTATTACACCAAAAACACAATTCACCTTAGAAGAGTGTATGGAGTATATCCAACAAGATGAGTGTATTGAAGTAACCCCTAAATCTGTAAGAATGCGTAAAACGCATTTGGATGAAAATGACCGTAAAAACGCGTCAAGATCTAACGGGTAATCTTTAAAAGTTATATCGTAAAAAGGCCTCCGCTTGCGGAGGCCTTTTTTATGCAAAAAAATTTCGCGCAACAAATCAACCGCAACAATCTGCGCAAAATTTTCGAATTTATTTATTAAGCGTATCCCACAACAAATCTTTCAGCGCACTTAATCCTGTATTTGTGACAGAAGATATAAATACGTGTGGTACATTTTTTGGAAGTTCTTTTGCGATCGCTTCTTTTAATTCATCGTCTAGCATATCAGATTTACTAATCGCAATGATAAAATCTTTTTGAAGCATCTCAGGGTTGTACTGTTCTAATTCGTTACGTAAAATGTCAAATTCTTTTTTATGATCATCGCTATCGGCGGGGATCATAAAAAGTAAAATGGCATTGCGTTCAATATGCCTTAAAAACCGGTGCCCTAGGCCTTTTCCTTCGGCAGCACCTTCAATAATACCAGGTAAATCGGCAATACAAAAAGAGCGTGAATCTCTATATTCCACCATGCCCAGTTGTGGCGTTAGGGTGGTAAATGCATAGTTGGCAATTTTAGGCGTTGCAGCAGTAATGGATGATAGTAAGGTTGATTTTCCAGCATTTGGGAATCCAACAAGTCCTACATCGGCAAGTACTTTTAACTCTAAAAATTTATAACCTTCTGATCCTTCTTCTCCTGGTTGAGCGTGCTCAGGTACTTGGTTGGTAGGCGTTGCAAAATTGCTATTACCGAGTCCGCCTCTTCCACCTTTTAACCAAATTATTTCCTGACCGTCGTATAAAATTTCAGCTTCTATATTGCCTGTTTCTTCGTCTTTTGCAAGGGTACCTAGTGGCACTTCTAGTATAATATCTTTTCCATCATGACCCGTGCAATTGTTTTTACTGCCACCTTCACCGTGTTCTGCTAAAACGTTTTTAAAATAACGCATGTGAAGCAGCGTCCAAAGTTGTGCGTTGCCTCTTAATATAATATGGCCACCTCTACCACCGTCGCCACCATCGGGTCCACCTTTTGCCGTGAGTTTATTGCGCATAAAGTGTCTAGCACCAGCGCCACCATGGCCACTGCGGCAAAAAATTCGGATGTAGTCAATAAAATTATTTCTTTCAGACACTATTTTCGTGCAACACGTATTTTGTTAGAGTACAAAGGTACAAGGTTATACGGTTAACCCGCCTACTAAAATGGTTACCATGTTTTCTTCTAATGCAGCTGCCGTAATTTTTTGTTTAGAGCGGTGCCAACTTTCAATGCCACTTATTGCGTGTAATAAAATAAGCACGGCTGTTGGTGCATCAATAGGTTTGATCTCTTTGTTTTTAATACCTGTTTCTATAATAGCTGCAAGACGCTTACGGTATATGCGGCGCTGGTTTTGAAAATTAGAAAGGTAAGGATCGTTTAAATGTTTCCATTCTCTATCGCTCACATACACTTCTTCATAACTATTGACCATTTCAATAATATGAAAACGAAGTATTTTTTCAATTTTCTGAATTGCTGGTATAGGTTCCGATTCTATTTCATCTAACTTTTGTAAAAAACGGTTGGCGACACTAAAACACAGTTCGTGCAGCAGTTCTGTTTTAGATTTGATATGATTGTATAAGCTTGCTGCTTCTACCCCCACCAATTCGGCTAGGTCGCGCATGCTAGCTGCTTTAAAGCCCTTTTCTCTAAATAAAATAGCGGCTTTACTAACGATTACGTCTTTACGGGTCGTGTTTTTTTCTGTTTTTATCCTTGCCATATGATTGTATTTGCGCTAACATATGTTAGCGGTTTATGCTAAGTTATTGGTTTTTTCTGTTAGTTTTCCCATTTGCACCCAAAAAGCCTATTTTCGCACCCGTAATAAATCAAATTATATGTCTTTAGTTGTAGTAGGTTCAATGGCATTTGATGCCATCGAAACACCTTTTGGAAAAAGTGATCGAATTATTGGTGGTGCAGGTACTTATATAGCCTGGTGTGCTTCCAATTTTACGCCTGTAAAGCAAATTTCTGTGGTGGGTGGTGATTTTCCAGATTCTGAACTGGCGGCGCTTACTGCGCGCGGTGTAGACCTCGAAGGTGTTCAAATCAAAAAAGACGAAAAAACATTTTTCTGGAGTGGCCGTTACCACATGGACATGAATTCACGTGATACGCTTGAAACACAATTAAATGTGTTGGAAAATTTTGTGCCTGTTGTGCCAGATAGCTATCAGGACTGCGAATTTTTGATGCTGGGTAATTTAGTACCTAGTGTGCAAAGCAGCGTAATCAAGCAATTAAAAAACCGTCCAAAGCTCATTGTCATGGATACCATGAATTTTTGGATGGAAATTATGATGGATGATTTATTACATACCATTAGCCTTGTAGATGTATTAATGGTGAATGACAGTGAAGCGCGTCAATTAAGTGGTGAGTATAGCCTTGTTAAAGCAGCTAAAAAAATTATGGCGATGGGCCCTAAGTATTTGATCATAAAAAAAGGAGAGCACGGTGCTCTTTTATTCCATGAAGATCAAGTGTTTTTTGCACCAGCGCTTCCATTAGAAGAAGTGTTTGATCCAACAGGAGCTGGTGATACCTTTGCGGGTGGCTTTATTGGGCACATCGTTCGCACCAAAGACATTTCTTTTGAGAACATGAAAACTGCTATCATTGTGGGTAGTGCCATGGCTTCTTATTGCGTAGAAAAGTTTGGCACCGAGCGTTTGAGAGAAATTAGCAAGGCCGAAATTAGCGACCGTATCTCTGAATTTGTAGACCTTGTTAACTTTGATATCAAGCTCATCGTTTAATGATACTTAAAATATTTTGGCGTTGTATTCAAATGCCCCTAATTTTACATCCGAATATGAGAACATCGAAACATACAAAACGTATCAAAAAACCACTCTAACCAGGGAGGTGCTTCGTTTTGTAATGTATAAACATACGCAAGAGGCCTTCCCAAATGGGAGGGTCTTTTTTTTTAATTATAAAGAAACAAAAACAAAAAAATGAAAGTAGCAGTCGTAGGGGCAACTGGCCTGGTAGGTACAAAAATGTTACAAGTACTTGCCGAACGTAATTTTCCTGTCACCGAAATCATACCAGTAGCATCAGAAAGATCTGTTGGTAAAGAAGTTCAGTTTAAAGGGAAAGCGTATAAAGTGGTAAGTATGGAAGATGGTATCGCTGCCAAACCTGCTGTTGCTATATTTTCGGCTGGTGGAAGCACTTCACTAGAATGGGCGCCCAAGTATGCGGCTGCTGGCATTCGTGTCATTGATAACTCTTCGGCGTGGCGTATGGATCCTACTAAAAAATTAGTAGTGCCAGAAGTAAATGCCTCTGTCTTAACAGCGGATGATTATATTATTGCAAACCCCAATTGTTCTACTATTCAAATGGTGGTGGCGCTTCAGCCATTGCACGAAAAATATAAAATTAAGCGTGTTGTTGTAAGTACTTATCAAAGCGTTACTGGAACGGGTAAACAAGCCGTTGATCAGCTATTTAATGAGCGCGCAGGTAAGGAAGGGGAGATGGCGTATAAGTATCAAATTGATTTAAACGTGATTCCTCAAATCGATGTTTTTTTGGATAACGGTTATACCAAAGAGGAAATGAAAATGGTGAAAGAGACATGTAAAATTATGCAGGATGACAACATTAAAGTAACGGCTACCACTGTGCGTATTCCAGTAGTGGGTGGACACAGCGAGAGTGTAAACGTAGAATTTGAAAACGAATATGATTTAGCAGAAGTAACAGCTTTATTAGCTGCAGCACCAGGTGTTGTGGTTCAGCAAAATGACAATGAACAACTTTATCCAATGCCATTATGGGCACATGAAAGAGATGAAGTATTTGTTGGCAGATTACGTAGAGATGAAACGCAACCAAAAACATTAAACATGTGGGTGGTAAGTGACAACTTACGCAAAGGTGCTGCTACCAATGCGGTACAAATTGCCGAATACCTTACGAGCGTAGGCATTTTAGCTTCTTAGTTCTTAGGCATTCATGCCTTCGTTTAAAAATGAAATGAGTGGTTGTAAATATTCAAAAGCTTTTGTGAGCTGCGTTGCAAGGTTTTTATCTTGTAACGCAGTGTCGCTAAGCGGAGCGGTAGCCACCCAACTTTTAAGTTTTATATACGTAATAGCAGGGTTCTCTTTCTCATAACCCTTTGGTTCTCTCACCAAACTCATACCCTCCGAAAAATCAAGTCCACCATACTGCGCTACAAACTTTTTGTTTTGTACAATCTTTAAAAATTCGGCGTAATTGTAATCTATTTCTTGTCTTATTTTTCCAACAATGCCAGCATCCGGCATATAGAGGCCACCACCTACAAAACTCTTGCCTCCTGGTTCCAAATGAATATAGTAACCTGCTGCCAAAGATTTTTTTCCGCCAGCTTTAATGCTAGCGCCCATATTGTTTTTGTACGGCGCTTTATTTTTACTAAAACGTACGTCTCTGTTAATTCTAAACACACATTCTTTGGGTTGTAATAGTGCAATAGCGGGTTCTTTTTTACCAAACTGCGCAATCACTTGTCCCGTAAGGTTTGCAAATTCTAATTTAGCGGCTTCGTACTGTTTACGATTTGCATCAAACCATCCTTTATTGTTGTTTTTATCAAGTTTTTTTAAGAACTGTATCGTGCTAGCTGCAAGCATGGTTATTGTTTTGAAGATTCAATTAACTGAATAAATTCTACTTCCGAAATAATATGTATGGTGTTAATTTTTTTGGCTTTTTCTAGCTTACTACCTGCGTCTTCGCCTACGACTAAATAATTTAATTTACTACTTACACCACTCGCAATTACACCTCCAAGGTCGGCGGTCATTTGCTCTGCAGCACTGCGTTTGAGGGTAGGGAGGGTGCCTGTAAATAAAAAGGTTTGCCCCGTTAATGAACTACCAACAGGCGCTGCTTTTTTCTGATTTTTTAAATCGAGACCTACTGCTTCAAGCTTATGTAGGAGCTCGATATTTTTTGCATCGGCAAAAAAGTCAACAATACTTTTTGCGACTTTAACACCCACATCTTCAAGTGCTAGTAATTCGGCTTCCGACTTTGTTGTAAAATCTAATAAATGATCTACGGCGTTGGCTAATGTTTTAGCTGTTGTTTCTCCAATAAACCGGATGCCTAAGCCATAAATTAAACGGTATAGTGGTTGTTTTTTAGAAGCTTCGAGTGCTGCTTGTAAATTGTCGATACTTTTTTTACCAAAACCTTCCAATACCCCAATACGTTCAAAATCTAAACTGTAAATGCTTGGTATATCAGTAATAAGCCCTAGCTCGTAAAATTTGCGTACGTTCGATTCGCCAAAGCTTTTAATATCGAGTGCGTCTTTCGATACAAAGTGTATTATTTTTTCTACTACCTGTGCTTCACAAGTGCTGCTGTTACAACGCCACACGGCTTCTGTTTCTTCTTTGCTGAGTGGCGCATTACATGCAGGACAATGGGTTGGAAAAACAATAGTTTGTTCGCTTCCATCTCTTAATTCTGGTAACGATTTTACAATTTGAGGAATCACATCACCTGCTCTTTCAATTAAAACAGTATCTCCAATTTTTAAATCTTTTTCTTTAATATATTCTTCGTTGTGTACCGATATACTTGACACGGTGACACCGCCTACACTTACGGGTTGCAATTTAGCCACGGGCGTAACCGCCCCGGTACGACCTACCTGAAACTCAATGCTGGTAAGCTTTGTAGAAGCCTGTCTTGCTTTAAATTTAAAAGCGATCGCCCACCTTGGATGGTGCGAAGTCATGCCCATTTTTTCTTGTAATGCTATGTTGTCTACTTTAATGACCATCCCATCAATTTCGTAGGGGAGGTTGTCTCTACCTGCTTCAAATGACAAGCAATAATTTATCACTGCATCAATGCCGGTGACCGCTTTTTTTTCTTTTTTAGGCGATTTAAAACCAAGGTCCCAAAGCATATCAAGCATACCACTATGTGTGGTTAAGGCAGGATGAAGCGCCTCTGCGTTATCAAGTTTTGTATAGTAACTAATGTGGTATAAAAAAGCATCTAAATTTCGCTGTGCAACTTCGCGCGGATCCTTCATTCTAAGGGCGCCAGCTGCTGCATTGCGTGGGTTGGCAAGTGGAGGTAAATTTGAAGCGGCAAGCGTGGCATTAAATCCATCAAATGCTTTTTTATGCATAATTACTTCACCTCTTATTTCTACCGTTTGAAGTCCATACATCGAAAAATTAGCGTGTAGTGGAATGGATTTAATTTGTTTGATATTTTGGGTGATGTTATCACCTGCAACACCATCCCCTCTTGTGGCAGCGCGCACCAGCTGGTCATTTTCATAAATCAATGAAATGCTTGCACCATCAAATTTTGGCTCTATCGAATAATCAATGGTATCAAGCCCAATAAAGCCTTTTGCTTTACGGTCAAAATCTATCAAATCTTCGGCGTTGTAGCTATTGTCTAAGCTTAACATAGGCACCAAATGCGCTACCGTTTCAAACTGTCCATTTAAGCTACTGCCTACCCTTTGTGTGGGAGAATCAGGGGTTATTTTAGAAGGATTTTTTTGCTCACAGGCTTCTAGTGCTTTAAATAAACTGTCATATTCGCCATCGCTAATTAAGGGTTCATTTAAAACGTAGTAGCGGTATTCATGAAACCGTAACACCTGCTGCAAATCCATCATTTCCTGCTCACTAAATGCCAAACCATT
>JBIIZN010000098.1:0-6117 GCA_044346275.1 Sediminibacterium sp. | reverse complement strand
TAACAACAGGCAATATGTTGTGAATGGGATGATCGAATCATCACCAGTTAAATTTCCTGAATTAAGCTACCGTTTACAGGCTACCTATAAAAAAGGAGGCAATGCAAGAACGCCTAATTACTGGTTATACAACACCGGTTTACAAGAGTTTAATTATTCGGGCGCTGTAGGTCTGAGAAAAGAAAAATACAACACCGAGTTATTTGTAAGTAGTTTTAATACAGACCTGGGTATTTTTATTGGATCGCATGTAGGTAATTTAAGTGATTTACAAAACGCTATTAATGCAAGTAAACCTACCCAAAATATTGATGCTTTTAGCTATGCTATTGGAAGGCCAAAACAAAATGTACAACACTACACGGTAAAATCTAAATCGCAATTTTATTTGCCCAATAACAATAAAGTCAATCTCTTGGTGTCTTATCAAAAGAACCTAAGAAAAGAGTTTGACCGGGCAATGCTCTCCAATAGACCAGAATTGGATTTAGATATTTCAACCACCATGGCTGATGTTAATTTTGAAACTGCGCCTACAAAAAAAATAAGTAGCAATATTGGTATAGTGGGTATGCTGCAAGAAAATGTTTGGGCAGGTAGCCGTTTTTTTGTTCCAAATTTTCGCACACAAAATATAGCTGTGTACAGCATTCATAATTACAATGTAAACAATTGGATGTTTGACGCAGGTGCTAGATTTGATTACAGACACTTAAGAACCTACCGTAATAAATCGGATAGTGTTACTGCTGCCAACCGTACATGGGGCAATGCTTCTGGAACCCTGGGTGCTACCTATAAAATAACGCCAAATTTTAAATGGCTTATTAATGGCGCATACGCCTGGAGGGCACCGCAAGTAAATGAACTCTATGTAAATGGTTTACACCACGGCACATCAAGTTTTGAAATTGGTAATGGAAATCTTAGAAGTGAAAAAGCCTTAAACTTTTCTACGCAGTTAAAATATCAATCTGATAGTAGTTGGCAGTTTGATTTTAGTGTTTATAATAATTTCATTACTGATTTTATAAACCTAATACCATCCGTTCCCGCCACTTTAACACTAAGAGGGGCCTATCCAACTTTCAGGTATGTTCAGAGCAACGCTGTTTTAAGAGGGATCGATTTTAGTGTGCACAAAACACTAAACCGCTCTTTTATGGCAGGTGCAAAAACGGCACTTTTATGGGCAAAAAATAGCGATACCAAAGAATGGATCATTCAAATGCCTTCCAACCGAATTGAAGGTGATATCACGTATTCTTTTGCCAGTAAACGCTTACAAAACGCTGCTATTGAATTACGCTACATGCACATTATGCAACAAACTAGAATTCCAGTTAGTATACTCGATTATATTCCACCACCTAATGCATACAGCCTACTCAATCTAGATTTTAGTAGTGATGTGTTAGTTGGTAAAAGGCAAATCAGTGTAGGATTAACGGTTGTTAATTTACTCAACCAAACCTATCGAGACTATATGAACAGGTTTAGGTATTTTAATGACGAACCAGGTAGATCTATTAACCTCAGAATTAAATTAAAATTATGAAACAAATAAAACTAGGTGCCATATGCGCTGCGTTCATAATCCTATTGGCTGGTTGCTCCAAAAATGTAAGCAACCCCAATGACGAAAATGAGCACGAAGCCATTAATAAAATAGAACTCGTATTTGCAGAAACGGGCGGCGCTACTACAAGCTTTATTATGGAAGATCCAGATGGCGATGGCGGCAATCCTCCTTCCAGAATTGACACTATTAAAATCAAGAGCAATAAACAGTATAATCTAACTGTAAAAATTTTCAATATTGCAAATGGTGTTGTTAAAGACGTAAGTGCCACAGTTTTAATGCAAGCTACTTCGCACGAATTTTATTTTATTCCTTCAGGTGTATCTGTAACGATTCAAAAAACAGACAAGGATAAAAACGGATACCCTATTGGATTTTTAAGTACTTGGCAAACAGCAAATGCAGGTACTGGAAGCATACTATTTAAACTCATGCACAAAACGGCTTTAAAAGGCCCTAACGATGGACCTAACGTAGGCCATAGTGACATTCAATTAAATTTACCAATCATTATTAAGTAAAAACAAAACCCATGAAAAAGAGTATTATTTTTTTATTGAGCATTTTAATTTCTAGTGCAACATTTGCACAAGTTAGTTTTGGAGTAAAAGCAGGTTATAATGCTGCAAGTGTAAAGTCTAATAATGCAGAAATTACCGACGACGGACAAACCTTATCTGGTTTTCATATTGGAACTGTACTGAATGTTCCCATGAATAAAAAGTTTTCATTTCAAACAGGCTTGAACCTTGGAACAAAGGGTGTAAGTGTAGCGCATGATGGACATGGCGATAAATATAAATTTACAGCTATTGATATTCCTTTAAATGTTGTGGTTACTAGTAAAAAAGGATTGTTTGCTGGAACAGGTTTAAACCTTGGCTATAACCTGTCAGGAAAATTAGATGCACACGATGACCCTAGCGAAAATTATGATTTTGAATTTGGCAAAGACAAGAATTTTACAAGAACGGATCTTGGCTTAAATTTTTTAGTAGGCTACCAAACTAAATCTGGCATTTTTGTAAGCGCTAACAGTTTAGTGAGCTTAACAGATATCGCACCTAGTGCTACTAGCTGGAAAAACAACGTGATTAGTTTATCTATTGGATATACTTTAAAGAGCTCCAAAAAATAAGGGGGTTCGAGAAAATTTTTAGTGTTTTACAAAGGCCGCCCGAAGGGCGGCCTTTGTTTTTATAAAAAATCCAACTCCTGCTAAAATCACTTCGCAATTAACATAGCCAGCTTGCATGCCAGGCCCAGTAACATAGGATACACAAAAAATAGCCATAACATATCTACCAGGCGCAGCGTTTGCCACACTTTAGACCCTGATGTAACAGCCCGGTTTAAAAAGTCGTACCAGCTCACTAAATTAAGTTTGGCGGCCAAACCGTTAAATAAAACGGCCAATAAGAGTATCACGATACCAAGGATATATATTTTAATCACGGGGTTCATAATTTTTTATTGAAAAATAGTATATTTAAGAAAACAAAAGTATGCCATTTACAAGGTTACAGCCCCGCTATTTCATGGCACTATGCCTGATTGCAATGGTTTGCACCAGTTGCTTGCATGAAAAAAATGTTGAACTATTTTTACCCGATGGTTTTGAAGCTGTTGTGGTAGTTGATAGTTTACCGGGTAGGGCTAGACATTTGGCAGTAAATGACAATGGCGATATTTATGTTAAAGCCAATAAGCCCATAGAAGGTGGCATGAACTATGTTTTAAGAGACGAAAACAATGATGGCCGCGCCGATATCATTAAAAATTTTGGACCCATCGCTAGTGAAGGTGCATACGCCACAGGCATGCGCATTCATAATGGATACCTTTATACCAGTTCAGAAATGTTGGTGTACCGTTACAAATTAAAGAAGGGTGAAATGGTACCTTCCAGTAAAGCAGAATTTATTGTTATTGATAACGGACAACCACGCGAGCATGATGGTAAGCCATTAGCGTTTGATGGTAAGGGTCATATTTTTGTTCCTTTTGGCGCCCCATCCGATGCCTGTCAAGAAGAAAATAGATTGCCTGGCTCACCAGGGATGAAGCCTTGTCCTATTTTGGATTCTAATGCAGGTGTTTGGATGTTTGATGAAAACAAACTCAATCAATTTAGAACCACCGATGGTATTAAGATAGCAACAGGATTAAGAAGTTTAGTTGCCATGACATGGAACAATCAGGATAACACTTTGTATTGCGTAGGCCACGGCAGAGATGGACTTTCTAGTAGCTGGCCTCAATTTTACAACGAATGGCAGAGCGCTGTTTTACCTTCAGAAGCTTTTTATAAATTAAAGCCGGGTGCTAATGCAGGTTGGCCTTATTATTATTTTGATCAAATGAAGGGTAAGGTAATGGTGAATCCTGAGTATGGTGGCGATGGTATACTTGAAAACACAGATCAAAATATTGAAACACCCATTGTAGGTTTTCCGGGTCACTACGCACCCAACGATCTACTTTTTTATACTGGCGATCAGTTTCCTGAGCGCTATAAAAATGGGGCTTTTATTGCCTTTCACGGATCTACCATTCGTGCACCCTATCCTCAGGCAGGTTATATAGTAGCGTTTGTACCTTTTGTAAATGGCAAACCACAAAAATGGGAGGTATTTGCAGATGGTTTTACGGGGACAGATACACTTGTAAATACCAGTGATAGTAAGCACCGCCCTATGGGACTTGCACAAGGGCCCGACGGTTCATTGTATGTCTCTGATTCTAAAAAAGGGAAAATTTGGAAAATACAATACAAAGGAAATAAAGAAAATTTTTCTGAAAAAAATCTAGCGCAAATGAAAGCTAGAGAAAACAGAACCTATGTAAAAAATCCGGACATCGTAAAAGATAATTTAGAAAAAGATAAAGTAGTATTAGGTGGCGAAAAACTATACCAAATACACTGCCGTGTTTGTCATCAACAAAATGGACAAGGTGATGGCATTAGATTTCCAACGATTGCAAAAACAGATTGGGTGAATGGAAACAAGGATACACTCATTGGTGTATTACTAAAAGGACTAGAAGGTCCAATAAAAATTAACGGTCAACCATTTCATGGAGCGATGCCTAAATTTTCGCAACTACCGGATAGAGATATAGCAAGTATCCTTACCTATATCAGGCAAAACTTTGGGAACAAATCAGACTCTATCTCTAAAACCTCTGTAACCATTGTACGTCAAAGACTTCGCTTGTTAAAACGAAAAGAAATGCAATTACAAAAAGAGGCCGAAGCTAAAATCAATGCAGCGGCTACTTTACGTAAATAGGATTTGCCAAACCATTTAAATCGTACACCACTTTGCCGCCTTTAATGGTAAGCTCACATTCAAATTTTTCGGTACCATTTACTTTGTAACCTGTTTTATCGTAGAAGCCAAAGTTTCCTTTTCTGATATTTAAAATAGCGATGTCGGCTTCTGCACCTTCTGTTAAATGACCAAGGTTGGTTCTATTAATTACTTGTGCAGGCTTCCATGTACTTGCTTTAATCACTTCAAAAAGAGGCATCCCTAAATTCATAAATTTAGACATCACGCTTAACTGATCTTTCATAGAACTGTTCATGCTACCGGTATGTAAATCGGTACTGATGGTGTTAGGAAACAATCCTGCTTTTAATGCTGGTATCGCTTGCGTGTAATTAAAACTTGCACCGCCATAACCAACATCAAAAATGATACCTCTTTTTTGCGCTTCTAAAACAAAAGGTTTTAAGGTATTATTAGCGTCAACAATTTCTTCTCTGGCACCATTTAATGCAGCATAGGTATGGGTATAAATATCACCTGGTCGAAGGTGATTGAAAAATAATTCTTGAATTGATAGATTTGGTTGAGAGCCGCCAAAGTCAATAATAACAGGCAGTTCAGCGAGTTTTCCCGCTTCTACTGCGCGCGTTGTAGGCGTCCAATCGGCACCGTTAAAATGCGCCAGTTTAAAACCTACTATATAATCTTTGTACTGCTTAGCGGTATTTGCTGCAAGTTTTGGATTCATGTCTGCAATGTCCTGCTCATAATTTCCACCACGCATCCCCTCGCCCACAATATTTAAAAAAGAGAGTACCCTTGTTTGAGAAATATCAATTACGTTTTTTTTGAACGTCGAAAAATTTCTCCAGCCTGCTCCACCACAATCTACCACCGTGGTAACACCTACTCTAAAGGTATAACCATCGGGCATGAGCGCACTTAATCCATCACTTAAATAATGATCTGACTGCGTACCTGCAAAAACATGGGCGTGCATATCAATAATACCTGGCACTACTTTTAATCCGGTAGCATCCACGACTTGCTTGGCTTCTGAAGCAGGTAAGTTTTTACCAACTTTAAATATTTTACCCGCCTTAATGGCAATGTCCATTACAGCATCAATGCCATTTTTAGGATCAATTACATGACCACCCTTAACTAGTACATCAAAACTAGCAGGTGCCTGAGCTTTTAACTGAAGCGTTAGGGCCACAAACAAGGTAATTATGAGTAGGTTCTTATTCATACATTGAA
>JBIIZN010000073.1:0-8711 GCA_044346275.1 Sediminibacterium sp. | reverse complement strand
GCGGCATCATTTTGTTTCTCAACAAGGGGCTTTTGTCCACCAATCAAGCAATGGAAAAGAAAATTAAATCAGCGCTCATTTCTGTCTTTTATAAAGATGGTTTAGAGCCTTTAGCACGTCAATTAGTCGCTCAAAACGTAACCATCTACTCGACAGGTGGCACCCAAAAATTTTTAGAAGATTTGGGTATTACTTGTGTTGCGGTAGAAAGCTTAACAACCTACCCTTCTATTTTAGGAGGTCGTGTTAAAACCCTACACCCAGCTATTTTTGGTGGCATACTTGGTCGTAGATACGAGCCGCAGGATTTGGTTGAAATGGAGCAGTACCATATTCCTGAAATTGATTTAGTGATTGTTGATTTATATCCATTTGAAGAAACACTTGCCACAACCACCGAAGAAAAAGCCATCATCGAAAAAATTGATATTGGTGGTCCTTCTATGATCAGAGCTGCTGCAAAAAACTTTAGAGACCTTGTAGTGATTGCTGCAAAACAAGATTATGCGGTACTAGAAACTATGCTCACTGCACAAGCCGGCACTACTACGATCGAGCAAAGGAAAGCCTTTGCTGCAAAGGCTTTTGAAGTAGTGATGCATTATGATATTGCCATAAGCAATTACTTTAATCCAGCGCCTAAACAAATTCTACGATATGGCGAAAACCCACACCAAGGGGCAACTTTTACAGGTAATTTACAAGAACTCTTTACGCAACTTAATGGTAAAGAATTGTCTTATAATAATTTAGTAGACGTAGACGCAGCGGTACAACTAATAGGAGAATTTAATGAAACTACTTTTGCCATTATCAAGCATACCAATGTTTGTGGTATTGCTGCAAGAACTACAGTTAAAGACGCTTGGGACGCAGCTTTAGGTGGCGATAACGAAAGCGCTTTTGGTGGCGTGCTTGTAACCAATAGCACCATTGATACAGCTACCGCAAATGCTATCAATGAAATATTTTTTGAAGTACTCATTGCGCCAAACTATGAAGCAGGTGCACTTGATATTTTAAAAAGTAAAAAGAACCGAATTTTATTACAACTCATTGGAAATACCACTGCATTAAAAACACCAAGTAAGTCATTACTTAATGGAGTATTAGCGCAGTCGCCTGATACAGGCAATTTTGACACTTGGAACGAAGTGGGTGGCCGCAACACCACCGAAGACGAAAAAGAAAATTTAATTTTCGCGAACCTCGTATGCAAACACTTAAAGAGTAACGCCATTGCACTTGTAAAAAATAAACAATTGGTAGGTAAAGGCTGTGGTCAAACCAGTCGTATAGACGCACTCAGACACGCCATCGAAAAAGCACATCAGTTTAATTTTGATTTAAAAGGCGCCGTGCTAGCTTCTGATGCTTTTTTCCCTTTTAACGATTGTGTTCAAATTGCACAAGAAGCAGGTATTGAGGCATTTATTCAACCAGGCGGATCGGTAAGAGATAAAGACAGTATCGAATATTGTGTAGAACATAAATTAGCGATGGTTATGACAGGCCTTCGTCATTTTAGACATTAATTTTATCGGTCGGATGACAACCAAACAAAAAGCATACATAGGACTTCTACTCACTAGTACTATTTGGGGCACTACCTGGGTAGCAAGTAAGTATGGTATCAAACAAGGAATGCTTGCATTTGAGTTGTCAGCTATCAGAAACGGACTTGGTGGTTTGTCTTTAATTATATTTTTTTTAATCAAGGGGCAAAAGCTGCCAACTTTTAAAGAATTCAAATGGCTATTAGGGATGTCTATTTTGCTCTTTGTAATTGCCAATGGTTTTTCTACCTATGCTTTAAATGAAATCCCAAGCGGGCTTGCAGCCCTGATTGCCGCCTTATATCCATTAAGTGTTGTGATCATTGAAAAATTAAAATACAAGAACACAAAAATAACTACACTCACTTTTCTAGGCATGCTACTAGGCATTATTGGCATTGGTATTGTTTTTTATGAAAACCTTGCGGTACATAACTCGGTAGGTTACTTTGTAGGTGTTTCGGTATCACTCATTGCTATGCTAAGCTGGAGCTTTGGCACCATTTTTATTGCACGTAATAAAATGAACATGAACCCCTATTATGCTACGGGTTGGCAAATGTTTTTAAGCTGCTTTTTTTTAGGTGTCTTTGCAGCGGCTTCGGGTAAATCTATTCCAATTCAAGAAATAACATTTACCGTTTGGATGGTGATTGCTTATTTAATTGTAGCTAGTTCCATTGTTGCATTTGCTGCATTCATATATACTATGAAATATTTGCCGCCAGCCATAGCATCATTATATGCTTACATCAACCCCATTGTAGCTACTATTGTAGGTGCATTTACTATAGAAGATGAAAAATTGAGCCTTCCTATATTCATAGGTTCCTTTGTAACACTTACCGGGGTATACTTAGTAAATAGGTCTATGAAAAAGCAACACCAAGAAATTATTCCTGTTACGGACGCGGACGGGATGTAGTTTTTTCCTTCCACATTTCATTGAATGTTTTTGGGGTAAAGTCAAGTTCAGAGCGGTGTACCGCCCAACCCTTAAATACTTTATTAACTACCCAGTTTTTCATTTTACCATTACCCATATTCATCATGGGTCTATTTAAACTGGCTACCATCCAAGCCTTCCACGCAACGCGCTCTGCAAGTGTGCTAGTACCCTGCGATACTGCTTCATGACGGTTATCTAATAAGAGCTCATGTAAATTGATACGCATCGGACAAACCTCTGTACAATTACCACACAAAGAAGATGCATTACTGAGGTGCTTGTATTCATCCACGCCACTTAAATACGGTGTAATGACTTTGCCAATAGGACCACTGTAAGTTGTTTCGTAAGAGTGTCCACCAATATTTTTATACACTGGACAAGCATTTAAACAAGCGCCGCATCTAATACAATAAAGCGCTTCACGCGCTGTAGGGTTAGCCAGTAAATTGGTGCGACCGTTGTCTAATAAAATCACAAACATTTCTTCGGGACCATCTGATTCACCAGCTTGCTTTGGGCCCGTTAAAATGGAATTATATACCGTTACTTTTTGGCCCGTACCATAGGTGGCAAGCAGTGGCCAAAAAAGTGGAAGATCATGCATTGAAGGAATAACTTTTTCGATTCCAACAACTGCAATATGTGTTTTAGGCCATGCGCAACTTAAGCGGCCGTTTCCTTCATTTTCAGTGATAGCAATGCCCCCAATATCTGCAATTAAAAAATTGGCGCCTGTTACACCCACCTGGGCTTCCGTGTATTTTTCACGAAGCTTAATACGTGCAACCTGGGTTAATTCTTCGGGTGTTAAATCGGGTTTTGTGCCAAGCTTGCTAGCAAATAATTTAGCAACGTCTTCTTTGCTTTTGTGCATCGCTGGTGTTACAATATGGTATGGTGGTTCACCATCTAATTGCTGAATGTATTCTCCCAAATCTGTTTCTACGCTCTCAATACCACTCGCTTCCAAGAAATCATTCAAATGAATTTCTTCGGTAACCATGCTCTTACTTTTCACAAGCGTTTTGCAATTTCTTTCTCTGCAAATTTTTCCAATTGCTTCCTGTGCTTCTGCGGTATCATTGGCCCATATAACTGTTGCACCTCTCGCAGTAATTTTTTGTTCAAACTCCAGCAGGTATTTATCTAAATTTTCAATGGCTTCCCACTTAATATTTTTTGCACGTTCACGTGTTATATTAACATCGGTAAATTGTGATTTACCAATGGGTACAACGGCGTTGTATTTGGAAATATTGAAATTAATTTTTCTACGGTGCTCTAGATCGGCAGCCTTGATGGTACTCTTTGCTATAAATGATGCAGCTGTTTGAGACATGCTTATTTTTTTTGACTTTTTTGATGGAGTGCCGTTGCTTCTAATGCTTCGTAAAATTCGGTTCCGTATTTACGTATTAAAGATTCTTTTAAAAATTGATATACGGGTACTTTTAATTTTTTACCAAGGCTGCAAGCTGCACTGCACAAATCTTCACGGGGTTCATAATTCACATATTCCATATCTGGATCGCGCTTGCTCTTTTTTGTTTTCACAGGAAACAAATGGCAACTAAGTGGCTTTTTCCAATCCAACTTACCATCGTTATAGGCCTGCTCTATACCACAAAGTATGGTGCCCGTTTTATCTTTGATACCATAGGCACAAATACCGCCGTTAATGGTAGGTGTTACCCACCCAAACTCGCGGTCGTATAAATATTTCCCCTGCTTTTCTATCTCTTTGATCCCTTGCGGCGTCATATAAGGTTTGATGTCTTCGTAATGCGCATTTAACTTTTCGAGTTCCCATTTTTCCATAGGCGCACCTGCGTCACCATCTTCGCAGCAACCGCCCTTGCATTTGCTCAAATCGCACACAAATTGCTCCTCTAGGAGCTCGTCTGAAATCAATTTGTTATCTATAATAATCATAGCTATGCGAATATAATTAGTTTTTCCACCTAAAAGTGTTTACCAAATGCTGTAAATCCGTTTTAATAAACTCATTCACAATAGATAAAGAATCTGCGTTGGGTGTGGCGTCAAAATAGAGAGCACCTCTTAAAAAATGCTTGGTAGAATCCGTTAAAAAAAACTGATTGGATGTAGCCGCATCTCCCCCTACTGTAAAGAACAAGCCACTAACCCCATTTGGCGTATGCACCAGTGAATCATCTATAGAATAGGCCTTCGCTGATTGTTTGCTCGTCATGAAAAAAGAGTGCTTAACAAGTGAGTCGAATTTATATTTTCCAATTTCTTTATAACTCACATAAATACGGCCATTGAACTGTGGAAAATCTACATTGATCCACCACGCATTTTCGGCTGCTTCGCCAAAAAAAGTAGAGTCTTTTACGACTTTGGCATACACTGGATATTCAAATGCATACGGATAACCAGGTGCATCAAATAACTGGTATTTTTTTTCAGGAAAATCAATTTTAAAATAGCCAGTAGGCCTGGGTGTATAAACACTGTTGCATGCCATAAAAAATAAAACAGCAAAACCAAAAAATAAAACAGATAACTTTATTTGCCTTAGCATGTAATATAAATTAGATGGGGTATTGACGCTTTATAGAAACCTTTATTTTTAAAAGGCGATTTTTGGCTACTTCTAATACTGTAAACTCGAAATCTCCAGAGGTTAAAATTGCCGCAGGCTTTGGAAAATCGCCTGCCAGTTCCAGTACGAGGCCTGCAAGTGAATCGCTCTCTCCTTTTACAGCATCAAATGTTTCGGTGGGAAGGTCCATCACTTTGCACAAATCCTGAATCATCACACGACCTTCAAAAATATAATTATTGTCATCAATTTTTTTATAGTCACTATCTTCCTCGTCAAACTCATCTTTGATTTCACCAATAATTTCTTCCAAAATATCTTCGAGGGTAACAATACCACTGGTGCCACCAAATTCATCCACTACCACCGCAAAGTGTATTCTTTTAGACTGAAACTCTTTTAATAAATCTTCGATGGGTTTTTGTTCATGCACAAAATAAGGAGGCCTCAAAAGTTTATGCCAATTGTAGGTAGCGCTTTCATCTAAATGAGGCACCATGTCTTTGGTATGAATAATACCAACTACTTCGTCTAAATCTTCTTTGTATACCGGAATTCTGGAGTAGTTCACTTCTCGAACGAATGAAATGAGTTGATCAAAGCTCATTTCCTGATCCACACCGCTAACATCCATGCGGGTTTTCATAATTTGCTTGACCGTGATATTTCGGAACTTAACGATACTCTTTAAAATGTTTTTTTCGTTTTCAGAAGCAGTTTCATTGGTTGTTAAATCAATGGCATGATCAAGTTCTTCTAAACTGTAAGCACTTGCCGATTTGTTAGCAAGTTTTCTTTCGATAATATCGGAATATTTCACAAGTGGCTTACTTAGCCCCATTACTAAATAGGAGATGCCATATACGATGCCGCCAAAATCTTTTGCAAAACGAATATTGTTTTGGGTGGCCAAAACCTTTGGCATGATTTCACCAAATAGTACGAGTAAAAAAGTAACTGCAATTACTTTAATAACAAACTCCACCCACACAGCGGTAAGCTGTTCAAAAATGGACATATTATCAATGAGTAAATTTGAAATAATAATAATGGATATATTGATAAAACTATTTGCGATAAGTAGTGAGGCCAATAAAATTTTAGGCTGCTCAATTAAATCAACAATTCTTTTGTAGGCAGGTTGTTGTTTTGACTTTAAAAGATTGATATCTTTAAATGTCAATGAAAAAAAAGCAACTTCGGCGCCGGCTAATACAAAAGATAAAAACAACAATACAACCAAAATAAGTACCAAAATAGTAGTGCCTTGAGGTTGAATAAAACCCAAAAGTGATGGGGCCGAAAATAAACGCATTACCAAATGATCATCCAAAGTGACAGTAAATTTAGTGCCCTACAAAAATACCAATAATTCAGTTACATCGCACACCGGCAAATTCAAGCTAAACGGGTTTACCATACAAATTCTTCGCTTAAATACTGATTGATCAATTTAGGAAAAGGAAGCTTTTTAAGTTGGCCAATTTTTTGCCATCTTCCAGCACTGATACTGCTTGATTTTTTAGATAAGGCAACTCGAATAAACTGAGCCGTAATGTTTTGATGGGTAAGCTGTTGTTTTATTTCCATTGAGCGGTGCAGTAGTTTTATAGAGGATGTCCCTAATTGTTCTTTTAAAAACTGCTGAACTGTTGTTTCATTCCACAACAGTTTTTTTCCTGCATCGAACAAATAAAATTCAAATAAACCTTGCCAAATATCTTTGTGCTTTCTTTCGGTGACCCAAACTTCATCATTTACTTGTAGTACAAAATAATAAAATCGGCGCTCTTTTTTAATGAGCTGTTTTTCTTTAATGGGGAGCTGATTCACCTGCGCGGTTGCATGTGCAACACATGTTTTTTGTAATGGACAATTGTTACATGTTGGCGCCAGCGGTTTACAAACAGTGGCCCCAAAGTCCATAATAGCTTGATTGTAAAGGCCTGCACGTTTTTTATCGAGTAATGCAGCTGCACGCGTTTCAAATATTTTTTTGCCTGCTGTTGTATCGGTTGGTACATCAATACCCTCATAGCGCGCTATCACTCTATACACATTTCCATCTAGTACTGCATGTGGCGCATTAAATGCAAATGATGCAATGGCAGCAGCCGTGTAAGGACCAACGCCTTTTAATGTTAAGAGCGTTTCATAATCGTTTGGAAATTTTCCATCAAAGGTTTTTACAATTTCTCTTGCCGTTGCGAGTAAATTTCTACAACGGTTATAATAGCCAAGCCCTTCCCATAGCTTAAACACCGTTTGGTCTTTTGCTTTGGCTAAATCAAATACGGTTGGGTATGCTTGCGTAAATCTAATGTAGTATGCAAGCCCTTGTTCTACACGGGTTTGTTGTAGAATTACTTCGGATAACCAAATTTTGTAGGGGTCCTTTTCGCCTTTCCAGGGCATTTCTCTAGTATTTGAGTGGGTATGCCAATGAAGAAGGGTGCTGGTAAAATTCAATTTCATCTATTAAGAATGGGCAAAATCAGGATTTTAGGAGCTTAAATACCCAATTTTGAGGTATAAAGTTAATTTTTAGGGTGTATGTAGCCATATTTAGTTGGTAAAACGTATAAAAAAATTTAATTTTCTGTTAAATAAGTAAAATTTTAGCTTATTTTTAGAAACACATACCCTAAATTAATTTTGATACAATGAGAAAATCAGATCTCATCAACCAGATTTCAGACAAAACAGGTATCCCAAAAGTGGACGTACTTGTTACGCTTGAAACCATGTTTAAAGAGGTAAAAGAAAGTCTCTCTAACGGCCAAAACATATATATACGTGGCTTTGGGAGCTTTATTACCAAAAAACGTGCAGCTAAAATTGGTAGAAATATCAAAAAAAATGTAGCTGTAGAAATTCCTGAACATTTTATTCCTGCCTTCAAACCTGCAAAAGAATTTGTTACAGAAGTTAAAAGCAAGCTCAAGTAAAGTTAACTTCGCGTCCTAATTCTTTTCGAAAGTGAAAAAAAAGCAACTACTCCTAATTGGCGGAGCTATACTCCTATTTGCCACATTATTGTATATGGGTAAAACTGTGGCACCCAAAAAACCAGTTACAGCAGAAAATTCGCACGACGGTACTGATAATCAACATATTGAGTTTAAAGACCTGCTTGCAAAAGCAAAAGAAAAAATCCCTCAAGACCAAGTTATACGCCTTAATGTGCTAGAAAATAGCGTAGTTAGGGGGGATGTAAAAGACCAAAAAATACACGTTTACCACCAGCTTGCTAGGTTCTGGTCAGACTCGGCCAAAATGTTTGAACCCTATGCTTGGTACACTGGCGAAGCAGCTAAATTGGAAAATTCTGAAAAAAGCCTCACCTTTGCCGCCCAACTGTATATAGACAACCTAGTTACAGAGGGCGACCCAGCCATGCAACACTGGTTGGCAGAACAAGCAAAAGATCTTTTAGAGAAAGCTTTAGTTATCAATCCAAACAACGATTCTAGTAAAATTGGTTTGGGTGCTTGCTACATATTTGGAAACATTTCAAACAATCCGATGGAGGGTATTTTACCCATCAGAAACATTGTCCAAAAAAATCCAGACAACCTATACGCTCAAATGATTTTGGGTTTGGGTGGTAAAAAAAGTGGGCAGTTAGATAAAG
>JBIIZN010000072.1:0-8772 GCA_044346275.1 Sediminibacterium sp. | reverse complement strand
AAAATATGCACCATGTCCATTACTAGTAAGTATGGTAGCAGATAAAAAACTAGGCGTTAAATCAGGCGCAGGGTTTTATACCTACGGTGTGTAAGTCTTTAAATTTATACAACACTTCATCAAGTCTTGCTTTAGGAATACCAATACGGAGATTACAGAACAGTTGCATAGACTGTTCGGACACCGAACATCCGTATTGCTTTACTACATTCATGATATCCCCCATTTGGGTATAGTCAAAAGATAGTTCGTAATAACACTCAATTGTTTTTTGCACAAATGGCGTTAACTGAAGTGTCATTGAAGCTGCAGACTTATAGGCGTTAATAAGCCCCGGAACACCCAGTAAAGTGCCTCCAAAATAACGCACTACAATAATGGCGGTATCGGTAACACCACTACTATCAATTTGCCCAAGTATGGGCCTACCAGCAGTTCCAGCAGGTTCGCCATCATCGCTTACCCTAAATATATTGTTGGTTAAACCTAGCCTGTATGCAAAACAATGATGCACCGCTTTAGGATGTTCTTTTTTTAAATCTTGTAAATAATGTTTGAAATTTTCGGCAGTAATAACTGGAAACGCATACCCTAAAAACTTACTTCCCCTATCCTTAAATTCAGCCATAGAAGGCTTTTCGATGGTAAAGTAATGATCTGCATTTTGCATAGATAAAAAAATTTGAAGGGCTGGCGCAAAAATAACCTAAATGATACTAACATTGCATCATGACTTTTGAATTAGCTGAACAGTCCCTCACTACTGCACTTGACGGACTCTACGATGATAGAGAAGCCGCCACTATTGCTGGTATGGTGATGGAATTTGTTACGGGGAAGTCAAAAATGGACCGTTGGCTTATAAAAAAAGAAAACCTTTCTGATAAGTATAAGGCGCAACTGCATGCTTACACCAATTTATTACTAACGGGTAAGCCTGTGCAATTCGTGTTAGGTCAAGCATGGTTTGCGGGCCTGTGTTTAAAAGTCAACGAACATACCCTTATTCCTAGGCCTGAAACAGAAGAGCTTGTGCAATTATGTGCAAATTGGGCGGCAACAAATAAGATGCAGCAAGCGCAACTAAAAATTTTAGAAGTTGGAACAGGAAGTGGATGCATTGCCATTGCTCTTCAAAAAAAACTACCGAATGCACAAATTATAGCGGTAGATATTTCTAATGAAGCCATTAAAGTGGCTTCTGCAAATGCAATAGCAAATAACACTCCAATTAAATTTATTTTACTAGATTTTTTAGACGAAGCAAATTGGCCGAGCCTTGGCAGTTTTGACATAATAATTTCAAACCCTCCGTATATAGCGGACATTGAAAAAGAAAGTATGGCGGGGCATGTGCTTGACTTTGAGCCGCACACGGCCCTATTTGTGAGGGACAACAATCCACTTATTTTTTACAGTGCGCTTGCAAATTTTGGCAACAAGTATTTACATAAAGATGGCGCTGTATTTGTAGAAATCAATCAAGCACTAGGACTTCAAACACAGGAGGTGTTTGTACAAAACAACTATACCGCTTTACTCAAAAAAGATTTGTTTGAAAATGACCGAATGATTGTTGCCACTAAAAATTAATTACTGGCTATTATCTACAGCCATCACAGGCGTTGCACCCAATTTTTTGATCACCTGCATTACTTTAATAGCAGTGCCTAAATGCGAAGTACTATCTCCATTAATAACCACCGACGGCTTATCCGTTTCTTTTGCTAAAAAAACAGAAAGCTCAGCTTCTAATGAGTCGATTATAATAGGTTTAGATCCAATAAAAATTTGCTGGTCTTTGTCTACCGTAACCACCACTGTTTGCTTGGCCTTAGTATCGCTTGCAGCTTTTGGATTGGATACTTTAATCACGTTTGGATTGGCAAGTGTTGATACGATTAGAAAAAAGAGTAGTAGTATAAAAAGAATATCATTTAAGGCACCTGTGTGCACTTCGGGATGAGATCTTAAACGCTTTCTGATATTCATTGTAAAAAATTAACGAGTAGGTTCTTGTAAAATATCAATGAATTCTGAACTAGCAACCTCCATTTTATTGGCAGTTTTATCAATTAGGGTACTTAAAAAATTATACCCGACGTATGCAATAAGTCCAATAATTAAACCTGTTGCAGAGGTAATCATTTTTGTATAAATACCGCCAGCAATGGTGTTAAGCGTATACTCTCCGGTAGATGCTATGCCATAAAACAATTGCACCATGCCAATAATGGTTCCTAAAAATCCAAACATTGGTGCGATACCAGAAATGAGTGATAAAATAGAAAGATTTTTTTCCATATTGTACATTTCTAGACGACCCACATTTTCCATACTTTTTTCGATAGCATCTAATGGTTTACCAATGCGCTGAATGCCCTTATCAATCATACGTGCCACAGGGCTATTGGTATTTTTTGCCAAATTACGTGCTGCTTGCACATTACCTGTTACGATATTATCCCTAATAATATTCATAAAATTAGGCTCAATTCTAGAAGCTTTATTGATGGCCAACAAGCGCTCTATAAAAACATAAATAGCGGCAACCAATAAAAAATATAAGGGATACATAATCCAACCACCCTTTTCTAATAAGCTCAGCATAGAAATTTTTTCTGGCGTACTTGCAGCAACTGCACCTAATGCTTTTTGAATGGTGTCTGTTTGTAATAAATAAAACATACAATGGGTTTGATGACCTTAAAATTAGTGGGTTCTACAAAAGAAGCAATACCCTGTGAATAAAAATGCTAAAGCCTCGTTATTTGGGAAAGCTTTTGCACAATTAGGCCGTTAAATAACGGCCATATACCTGCAAAACCTTTATTTGAGGGTTATTCGACTCGAAATCGGAAACTAATTGGTGTTAATAATATGATCAATCGCTAAATTACAGTTACTATACCATAATCTATCTAAGGAAAATTCATCTATAAAATCATATTTCAAAAAAAGTTCAAACATTGCTTTATAAAATACTTAATCAATATAGAAGTCGCTATTTATTTTTTAAAGTATTACCAACAAAAAAACTAATTCCTTCGATTGCTAGAAAAATGATAAAAATTAAAATAGCCATATTGTCTTTAAATTGTTCTGGAGAAACAACAGAACAAATGAATCTTATTAGACCAGTTATAGCAAAAAAAATAGTGAATCCTATTTTAAAGCCATCAGCTATCGAACTTCTATATGCAGCATAGAATAAAGTTGTTGATAAAAGAATACTGACATCTGCCATAAGCATATTAAACGAATTATAGGAATTAAAAAACAAACCTACTGATGTATTAATTAAGAGAAGAATCCCTCCTAAAACTAAAAAGCTATTTTTCATATTTGTTCGTTATTTTAATTAATAAACCTAAAGGAATTAATAAAGTAGCATAATATAAATCGTATGAGCTATAATTACGTATGATTTGAATTCTGTATAATGCTATTAATGTCCCAACAACTCCCACAAACATTAAAAGCTAAGAAAGCAGAATGATTAAAGGTTTGATTGATGGTGCAGATGAAGGAGTACTTAAATTATCGTTCTTAAAAAATGAGTTAATATCACTACCACACCATTCATAATTAAGTGATTTTGGTTCAATTGGATTTTTACATTTTGGACATTTCATAAATAAATTATTATTTTAAATAATTAGTCACTACTTCTTTAAAATGGCGATAATTGGAATTTTTTATAATCAATGTATTTAGACCTGACTTGCTTGTTATTATATCAAAACCTCTTCTGTATTTAAAAAAAAGAAAAATAAAAAATATAGGTCTAAATCCTACTATAGTATAATGTAATATTTTTAATTGATTACAAAATTCAATATTATAGATTGAATTTATAGGAATAAATATATTTAACCTTTCATCTAAATCAAATATTTTTATTCCATCATTGTATAATTCATAAAAGCACATTGTTTTTGTAACCCTTTTTGAAAAAAAAATACACTCTCCCTTATTTAACAAGGTCTTATTGACTTCAGATGAAATATTTTCTAATTTTTGAACAATAAAATTACACCATTCACATTCTCTTGCATTTTCTTTAATTGGACTCTTGCAGTTATTACAAATCATATTGACTGATTTATTAAATTATTTGATTCTCAGACCATTCACAATTAAGTGAGTTTGGTTCAATTGGTTTTTACATTTTGGACAGTTCATATTTTTAAAGTTTAAGTTAGACAATTTGACTCCCACACCATTCACATAATCTTATCAGTTTTGTATTTGGGCTTTTACAATGAGGGCAAATTTGTGGAATAACTAATTCAGATGAATTAGTTTTAATCTTATTGTCATTGATCTTATCATGACTCTCTATCATATCTTTTCGACCTTTTCTTATAAAAAACCTAATTATGAATACAACTATTGATATAATAGAGAAAAGTAAAATTTGTTGAAACCCAAATCCGCCCATATTTATTATTTATTAAACGTTTTAGAAAATTTATTTTATCTTACTAAGTAACTCTTTTTTCTTATCATTAAATTCTTCTTCAGTTAGTACGCCCGAAGTTTTTAATTTGGCAAGTTGTTCAAGTAACTTAATTAAATCATCATTAGAAACTTGAGACGAAAAGTTTGGGTTTGCTGCCTGAGTGTTGTTTTGCATAATATTACCCATCTGGTTTGCAATAGGATTTACCATGCTCATACCTAACATTGTACCTATTAAATTACCACCCTCCCCTAAACCTCCTCCCATATTTTCAGCAACCTTTTCAGATGTATCAAAACTCCTTTCAACCTTATATACTTCAAGGTTATCAGATCTTCTTTTTAAACGCATTCTTTCTTGTGTATCTTCTTTCATGATACTTTGATAATCTTCAATTATTTTTTTAACTTTAGGATCATCGTCAATAATTGGAATCGCTTCAATGTTAAACAATCGCAAATTCAACCCATAATCTAGTATTGTTTTTGCCAAAAATCCTCTTACAGCGTTTGCAACTTCAAACACTATCGATTCAAGCTCTAAAGGACTTAATTTTTCTTCGTGCGCTATTTTTGTAATTGCATTTTTTGTTGCCTCAGTAATAACTCCTCTAAAATATTGTGATAAAGTTTTGGTTTCAAAATCTGAAACTGTTCCTACAATTTTATTTAAAAATATTTTACTATCGCTAACAGCTAATGCAAAACTTCCTCTACATGTTACAGGAATTGGAATCCTGAAATTTGGCTCTATCATGTTAAAAGGTATTAGCCCAAACTTAGCATCCATAGACACAGACTTATTGATATAATACACTTCAGCTTTAAATGGACTATCCCCACCAAAAGCTAGTCCAATTATGCTTGACAGTATTGGTAGATTTTTAGAAGAAAGTGTATGCGTGCCTGGTCCAAAAACATCTAATAATTGTCCTCCCTTGATAAAACAGGCTTCCTGAGATTGATTCACAACTAATTGAGTACCATATCTTAATTCTTCCTCTCTAGACTGATTTGAACTTGAACGCCATTTCCAAACTAATACGTTGTTTGGACCATCATATTTTAAAACATCTATTATCGCCATTATTTAATAATTTGACTTTTTCGAAATTAATCACTTTTGTTGATAATATCAAGTGTCCTAATTAAGAACCTGAACAAATAGACCAAAAGAGCAGGTTTAGATTTTAAACTAATACTCCCTCTTTTGCACTTTTTATGCTACAGTCTTTGTGAATTCTTTGAAAGGTTTAATTTGTTAAAATTTCTCCGTATATGTGAAATATTCACTAATATTTTTTCAAGTGTTTACATTTTTTTTGGCTAATTATTTAACGAAATAATTAAGTTTTAAACCTTTTGTGGCTTAAAATAAATTTACTAAAAACAATAAGTTTAAACTAAATAAAAATGCTAAAGCCCCGTTATTTAAGAAAGCTTTTGCACAATTAGGCCGTTATATAACGGCCCCATACCCACAAAACCTTTATTTAAGTGTTATTCGTGTTAATACAGGAAAATGATCGGACGGAAACTTACCGTTATAAGAATCTGTCAATACCCCCCAACGACTCACAGAAAAGTGCGTGCTTGTAAAAATATGATCAATTACCTGGTCTGGATTTAAATTTGGACCAAAACCCTGAAAAGTTCCATTGGGTTTGTAAGGTGCCGAAACTCTTTTATACGTATCCAATAAAACGCCAGAATTGGCAATTAACTGATACCACTCTGAGCTGTGGTCCCCATTAAAATCGCCCGTTAAAATAACAGGTGTTTTGCCTGCAATCGTTTTGATTTTTTCGAGAATTAGTTTAGAACTTTCTTTTCGCGCTATCACCGCCTGATGGTCATAATGTACATTAAAACAATACATTTTTTTGCGCGTTACATTGTGTTGCAACAACGCCCAAGAGCAAATTCTATTAATACGCGCATCCCATCCAAAGCCAGGTTTAGTAGGTGTCTCAGATAACCAAAAATCACCTTTATCTAAAATAGTAAAAGCATCTTTTTTTATAAATATAGCAGAGTGTTCTCCTTTGAAAGCACCATCATCTCTACCGATACCATAATAAGTATATCCAGGAAGTAAGGCTTGCAAACCATCAAGTTGGTGCTGTAAACCTTCCTGGGTTCCAACAATATCAAATTCATGAAACTCAATGAGCGCAGCCACTCTAGGAAGTCTAGTACTCCATAAATTACCAGAATCACGCGGGTTATCATAACGCACATTAAAACTTCCAACAGTAATTGTTTGGGCAAATGCACTAGAAACAACAAAAAAACTTAAAATACAAACAACTGATAATTTGGTTTTCATAGTTTATGTACAAATATGCTTAGTAAAATGGCGATTAAAAAAGGCTTTCAACAATAATGCTAAAAGCCAATGTAAAATGTTGTGGAGAATAGCGGGGTCGAACCGCTGACCTCTTGCATGCCATGCAAGCGCTCTACCAACTGAGCTAATTCCCCAATTTCTATAAATGCAACTAACATTTATAGAAATTATTTATTGCAAATTATTTTTTTGAATCCTCATTGTTTTTACTTGTAATCAACCCCATCATTTGTTTAAGATTCTTATCCATACCCTCTGGGCTTCCATCTAAAAATATAACATTACCCTTTCCGTATTCTGCAAAATTTTTGATGGCTTCCGTCCACATACTAAATAAAATTACATTGGTATCAAGATTTGCCTGCTTCATTTCCTCTGCGGCTTCACTCATTCCCTTTGCAACTTCTTGTCTAAACAATGCAACACCTTGACCTCTTAATTGAGCAGCTTCTTTTTCTGCTTGAGCAGATATTTTTATTGCATTACCTTCTGCTTCTGCTGATTTTGTTTTGGTAATTAATAAAGCCTGCCCTTCATTTTCTGCTGCTGCTTTTAAATTATTACTAGCCACCACTTTACTCATACTTTCCATTACTTGCTGATCAAATGTAATGTCATTGATTTGAAGGTCTTGCAAGTGATATCCCCATTCCTCTAAACTATGATCAATTTGGTCTTTAACATAGTCTACAATTTCTCTTCTAGCAGTCAATACTTCAGCTTGCTTTTTTGTAGCAACAAATGCCCTGATACTTCCTTCTACAGTTCTAACTAAGGCTTGCATTAAATCTTTGTTACTGATAAATTTGAAAGCAACTTTAATCAGTGTTGCTTCTTCTGCATTTTGAACAGAATACAATAACATACTTTTAAAGTAAACATTTGCTTGATCAATAGTAACAGCCTGAAACTCCATTTCAAGGCTTTGATTTTGAATACTCACGCGCTTATAAACACTTTCAATCAAAGGAATTTTAAATCTTAAGCCCGGAGTTAGTATTCGACGATACTTTCCAAACATAGTGATTACAGCAATGGTTCCTTGATTTACTGTTAATAAACCAGTAAAAACAATAATCACCAGGACAATTAAGAAAATTGATGATGCTTCCATAATTAAGTGCTTGATTGGGTAAAAAAAAGTGGTATTCGAATATAGATTAATTTGAATACAAAAACTATAATTGCCAATAAAATTATCCGAACACCAATTCGAACACTAGTCCAAACATTAGCCTTCCCAAATCTCTGCTTTTCCTTCTAACCACTGCTTCACCGAATCTGTGGTTACAGATTTTGGTCTTTCCAGCGGGAAACCTAATGCACGATCCCAACAAAGACTAGATAAAACACCAAGTGCTCTACTCACAGCAAATAGAACGGTGTAAAATTCATATTCTACCATACCGTAATGCACTAGTAAAGCACCAGAATGTGCGTCAACATTTGGCCAAGGATTTTTTACTTTACCTAATGATTGTAAAATAGGTGGCACTGTTTCGTAAATATTCCAAACAGTGTTTAACAACTTATCATCTGGCATATGTTTTTTACCAAATTCCATTTGTGCCGTAAAACGTGGGTCTGTTTTACGAAGTACCGCATGACCATATCCAGGAACTACTTTTCCTGAACTAAGTGTAGCTTGTACATAGTTTGCAATTTGCTCCGACGTTGGTGCGTCGGTACCCAATGATTCTTGCATTTCAAAAATCCACTTAATCACTTCTTGATTGGCAAGGCCATGTAATGGACCTGCTAAACCGTTCATTCCAGCAGCATAACTTAAATAAGGATCGCTGAGTGCAGATCCTACTAAATGTGTGGTATGTGCAGACACGTTTCCACCTTCATGATCGGCATGAATGGTCATGTATAAACGCATGAGTTCTTTAAAACTTTCGTCGTTGTAACCCATCATGTGCGCAAGGTTACCCGCCCAGTCTAGTAAACCGTTT
>JBIIZN010000150.1:0-2527 GCA_044346275.1 Sediminibacterium sp. | reverse complement strand
GCCTTCCAGCACCACCCTGATAACCAAACCCACGCAAATAATTTCTTTTATCGTTACCCATATTTACAAACCTTGGAATGTAAAAACCATTGGGCCTCCTGCCATACACATACTTATCTTCATAACCTTCGATGGTGCCAGATGCGCCTAAATTATAATGATGATCCATTACATTGTGTCCGAGCTCTCCACTACTACTTCCCAAACCACCAGGCCAAATATCAGTAGCGGTATTAAAGAGCACCCACGCAGAGTTTAAGGCAGACGCATTTAAGAAAACGATTTTAGCATTGAAGGTGTACGTTTTATTCGTTTCCGAATCAAGAACTTCTACACCATCTGCTTTTTTGGTATTCTTGTTGTATAAAAGTTTAGTGACAATTGAAAAAGGCCTTACCGTTAAATTGCCCGTTTTTAATGCAGCCGGCATCGTAGAAGATTGCGTACTAAAATAACCACCAAAAGGACATCCTTCCCAACACCTATTTCTAAATTGACAATTGGTGCGACCTTCAATTGCTTTTGTTAAATTGGCAACCCTTCCTATAATTAAATGCCTGTCTCCTTTAAATTTTTCTTTGATTCTTGCAGCCACATCTTTTTCTACACAGTTTAAATCCATGGGTGGCAAAAATTGTCCATCGGGTAAATGCGGCAGACCTTCGATTGAGCCGCTAATGCCCGCAAATTTTTCTACATGATCATACCAGGGTGCAATGTCTTTGTAACGAAGAGGCCAGTCTACACCAACGCCTTCTTTTCCGTTGGCCTCAAAATCCAAATCACTAAGGCGGTAGCTTTGTCTACCCCATAATAATGACCTGCCTCCCATTCTATAACTTCTCCACCAAGTAAATGGTTTTACCTCCGTGTAGGGGCAATCTTCTTCATTGGTCCATGCGTCCATCACGGCTTCATTTGCAGCCCAACCCCTGTGTATTACAGGATATTTTTCTTGCTGCTCTGCAGTAGTTCGACCCCTATGCGGTGTATCCCATGGGTCATTGTTAACCCCTTTATAATCTTTTATGTGCTGATGATCTTTACCACGCTCCAGTAGTAAAACTTTGAGTCCTTTTTGGGTAAGTTCTTTAGCAGCCCAACCGCCACTAATGCCAGATCCAATGACAATGGCGTCGTAGGTATTACCAGCCGCGGCTTTGGTGTTGAGGTAAGCAGTATCTGACATCGTGTTTGTATTTTTAAAATTAAAGTGTACCGTTTTTTAGTTGCTCCACTGCATAATTTGCAGCGCGAGCAGTAAGCGCCATAAATGTTAGGGATGGATTTTGTGTGCTTGTAGAAGTCATGGCAGCGCCATCTGTTACAAAAACATTTTGACACAAATGCATTTGATTCCACTCATTGAGTAATGATGTTTTTGGATCTCTACCCATACGCACACCACCCATTTCATGAATATCTAATCCGGGGGCCTGCTTACTATCATATGTTCCAATATTTGTACAACCCGCTTTTTCTAACATCTCTCTGCCTTGCTTTAAAAAATCCTGCAATAACTTTTCATCGTTATCATCATAATCTACAGAGGTAATTATTTGCGGAATACCCCATGCGTCTTTTAATGTGGGATGCAAACGAACATGGTTGCTTTCTTTTGGAATTGTTTCGCCTTGCATCATCATATAAATATGCCATGGTCCAGGCTCTGTTAGGGCTTCTTTAAAATTAGCACCAACACCGTCGGCACCTGTCCTTCCCCTACTTGCATTAAAAAAAACCATGTATCCGCGTAAAAAGTCAGTTTCTTGCTTATACACATTTCTAAAATTAGGCATCATTACCTGCGTTGGCCTGCGACCATAATAATACTGATCTAAATGACCATCATAACTAGCGGAAATACTGCCTCTATAATTATGAAATGCAATAAACTTTCCTAATAAACCATTGTCGTTACCAAGACCATTTGGAAATCTTATGGATATAGAATTTAAAAGTATCAAATTGGTATTAATGCAGGCCGCATTTACAAAAATGATTTTTGCAGTAAAAATAATTTCCTCTTTTGTAACCGCATCAATCACTTTTACGCCGGTTGCTTTTTTTGTTGCATCATCATAAATAATGGAATGCACAACAGCGTTAGAGCGAAGTGTTAAATTTCCTGTTTTTTGTGCCCAAGGAAGTGTAGCTGCATTGCTACTAAAATAACCACCAAATGGACAACCTCTTTCGCATAAACTTCTAGCCAGACATTGTCCGCGCCCCTGTTCCAAATGCACGGGGTTAGGCTTGGTTAAATGCGCACAGCGCCCCTGAATAACACGTCTATCTTGATAACTCGTATTAATTTTATTGACCAATTCTTTCTCTACACAATTCATTTCCCAAGGAGGTAAAAAATCTCCATCCGGAAGTGTATCCAATCCATCTTTATTGCCGCTAATGCCGGCAAATTTTTCGACATGGGTATACCATGCATCGATGTCTTCATACCTGATAGGCCAGTCTACTGCAAAACCATCCCGCTTTGGCCCTTCAAAATCGTATTTACTCCAGCGCT
>JBIIZN010000005.1:0-27352 GCA_044346275.1 Sediminibacterium sp. | reverse complement strand
TGCGCAATACTGCTACCAATAAATAATAGAAGGATGGCAATAACCGAAACGAATTTTTTCATAACAGAAGGTATTTGAAATTGTAAGATACTACAAATCAAATATCGAATCCAAAGAATAAATTTGAAATTGTTGGGCGTCAGGATGTAATGATACGGAACGCATTTTTTGCGCGAGTACCTCAACCGGAAGAGGCCTTTGGCTTTTAAATAAACTGAACTTATTAAAGAACTGAATAATGGCAATACCTAGTTTTTCCATAGGCCGTATTTTATCTGGCTGCCTTAGCAAAAAACCGGGTCTAAATATATGAATCTGCTTAAAAGGTAATCCCCGGGCAGCGTTATCAAGCTCGCCTTTAATGCGTGGGTAAAATAACCAAGATTTTGCATTAGCACCCATAGCTGATACCAACACATACTTTGCTACACAGTTAGCCGCAGCTATTGCAGCCGTTTGGTATTGATAGGTATAATCAATTTTGTATTGTTCTTTTTGGCTTCCAGCCTGTTTTAGGGTAGTAGCCAGTGCCGAAAATAATACATCACCTTTTACTAAATGCGCCCAAGCTTGCGGGTTGTCAAAATCTACTATATGGCATGTTAATTTAGTATGCGTGAAATCTAATGGCCTTCTAGAAAAGACAACAACACTAGTATACCGGTTATCATCCATTAATTGCTTTACAAGTTCGGTACCTGTGGCACCCGTGGCTCCAATAACTAATGCTGTGAGACCACTCATATGTTTTCTTTTACAAATTGCAAGCAGTATTTTTTAATCATCTCGCGCACTTCTGCAAAAGATCTATTAATTTCTTCTTCGGTGCCAACCGCTTTTGCAGGGTCTGGAAAATTATAATGAAATTTTTGAGCATTGCTTGGATAATACGGACATACTTCTTTAGCGTGATCGCAAACCGTAATTACAAAATCAAAATCAATACCTGTATATTCTAATACATTATTAGAAGTGTGGTTTGAAATATCAATGCCATCTTCTAGCATTGTTGCAATTGCCTTAGGATTTACACCATGCGTTTCTACGCCCGCACTATAAACATTTGCTTTATCTGCTGCAAAGGTTTTCAAATATCCATGTGCTATTTGACTGCGACAACTATTGCCGGTACAGAGTACTAAAATATTTATCATCTATGTAATTATTAACAACAGCCGCCACCTGGCACACAAGCTGTTTTATTTTCTAATGGTTTTTGCGCAAATACAGTAATACTCATAATACCCGTACTACCCGATTTAAATGCAGCTATTTCAGCAGCAGATAAATAGTTCACTAAAATATCATCAGGAATTACAATGGCTTTTTCTTTTTGTATAGTTACATTTTCAAAACCAGTAGCATCAATTAATTCCATGTATACATTTTTTTGAATGGCCCCAGATACACATCCAGCATACATTTCAGCGTCTTTACGTAAACCTTCGGGCAATGCACCTACAAGCACTACATCACTAATACTAAAATGGCCACCCGGTTTTAATACCCGGTACATTTCTGTAAATACACCATGCTTGTTGGGCACTAAATTTAATACGCAGTTGCTTACAATAACATCTGCTACATTAGAAGTAATGGGCATGTTTTCAATATCCCCTTGTCTGAATTCGACATTGTTAAATCCTCGAGCTTCTGCATTGGCACGCGCCTTGTTAATCATGGCTGGTGTAAAATCTATCCCAATTACTTTACCTGTTTCACCCGTTTCATGCCTAGCAATAAAACAATCGTTACCAGCGCCACTTCCTAAATCTATAACAAGGTCCCCTTTTTTGATACGCGCAAATTGTGTAGGAAGCCCACAACCAAGACCCAAATCCGCGTCTGCTGCATAACCATCAAGTGTAGTATAATCTTCAGACATAATATTATACACTTCGGTAGAACAGCCGCCAGCACCGCAACAAGAAGACATATTTGTTTCTTTGTCTTGTAATGCTATTTCACTGTACTTATTTTTTACAATTTCTTTAAGTTGTTCGTCTGTTTGCATTTTTATATTTTTTAGTTTAACAACAAGTTGTTGGAGACTCAATAGATACTGCTAATACTTTATTTAAAATTTGGTTTGCTGTTTGTAATACTTCTGTATCAACACAATAACATATAGAAGCGCCATCTATATTTCCTTTTATGAGGCCAGCTTGTTTTAATTCTTTCAAATGTTGTGATACGGTAGATTGCGCAATTGGGAGTTCATCCACAATATCACCACAAATACAAGACTGCTTTTGAATTAATAATTGCAAGATCGCAACTCGAGCAGGATGTGATAATGCTTTTGCAAATTTTGCTATTTGCACCTCGGCTTCTGAATAATCAATGATTTTACTAGCTCCCATATTAATCGCAATATTACGATTAATAGTTAAAATAGGAAGAACTTTTTTCTATTTAGCTGATTTATAAGCGATTACATATAATATACTCATAAGCAAAAGTGGACCAGCGATCAGTACATGAGCGGACCAGTGTAAATTAGCCCAACCCGTAATAATGTATATGATGGCAATAACAGCGAAAATAATGGCTCCAGCCAATGGAAACCGATGGGCAATAACAGTCAAAATAAGAGCAATTGCTGTGGGAATTAAATGCAGTAGTAGGTCCAGGATAGCTTGATTTACAGTTTGATTGTTCTTGAAGACATCACCAGCAAAAACAGACAATGTTAGCGCATAAAAAATGCCAATTCCCGTTGCTGCAAATAGCCATTTATTTGAACTCCTAAACATTTGCATTATATTTAATTCCTAATTCGCAACAACAATTATTGGTTTAAAATTAATACTTTTTTAGATGAAAAAAATGATTCAATGGATGATAAAAAGTAGCGCTCTATTTGCGTTATTATTTCCAATCCTAAGTATTGCACAAGAAAGTAAAGCAGACGCAGCCATTCAAAAGATAATGAAAGAAAATCCAGTAATGGGTTTATCTGTAGCCGTCATAAAAAATAACAAATTTATTTATACGCAATCATTTGGACTAAAAAACGCAGAAACCAATACCCCACTTACCAACGACAATATTTTTAGAATTGCATCTATTTCTAAATCATTCTCTGCAACAGCAATTATGCAATTAGTAGAAGCTAAAAAACTTTCATTGGATCAAGATATTAGCGAACTATTAGGCTTCAAGGTTCGCAATCCTAAATTTCCCGAAACAGTGATTACGTTGAGGCTAATGCTGTCGCATCTTTCATCAATCAATGATGATCAAGGCTATTTTACACTCGATTCAATCAATCCAGCAAAATCTGCTAATTGGGAGAAATGTTACAATGATTACCAACCAGGAAAAAACTATATGTATAGTAACCTTAACTTTAATATGATTGGTACCATCATTGAAAGAGTTAGTGGTGAAAGATTTGATGCCTACATACAAAATCACATTTTGAATCCTTTACAACTCTATGGAGGATTTTATGTGAACGGATTAGACAAGTCGAAATTTGCAACTATTTATGAATACCAACCAGATGCAGCAAAATTTGTAGCATCTCCAAATGCATATAATCCAAGAACCACAGAGTTTGCTGCTTATCAAATGGGTTACAGTACGCCTCTATTTTCGCCAACAGGTGGCATGAAAATATCTGCAAAAGATTTAGCTACTTATATGATGATGCATGCCAATTATGGAAAATTCAATGGGGTTAGAATCATTTCAAAAAAGAGTTCTAAATTAATGCAAACTGCTGTTACAAGCATAGAGCCTTATGGCTTTGCATTAGAAGCGCCAGGTAAAATAATTGACGGAAAGGAAATGATTGGACATACTGGCTTTGCGTATGGGCTTTTTAGTGCAATGTTTTTTAATCCACAAGAGAAGTTTGGCATTGTTGTAATTAGCAATGGCTGCCATCCAGCTGAAACAGGTGGATACAATAATGTTATTAAAAAAACAGTAACAGCTTTGTACGAGACATTAATTGCTAATCAATAAAGTGTATCCACTTCAATTAGTTACGCTAAATAATGGACTATCGCTGTATATTCCAGATACAGCACTAGTAAAAACAACCTACCAAAAATTAGTTGCCACTGATCCTAGAACTATATTTCCATATTGGGCTAAAATATGGGGATCAGCTCAGGCAATGACGCATTTTTTACAAGAAGAACCAGCCTGGACACAAGATAAAATAGTCCTAGAAATTGGTGCAGGTATTGGTATGCCTTCCTTTTGTGTTGCTTCAAAAACAAAAAAAATAACAATTAGTGATTATGCTCCTGATGCAGTTGAATTAATTCAAAAGAACATTGAGTACTTAAAACTCACTAATACGCTAGCTTTACATATTGATTGGAATAATGTTTCTGAAGATATGATTGCAGACACTATTTTATTGAGCGATACCAATTACGAACCTGCTTCACACCATCAATTGTTTTTTTTGATTGATACATTCATCAATAAAGGAAGCACCATTATATTAGCCACGCCCAACAGAATAACTTCAAACCATTTTTTAGAGCGGATTTCAAGATATATTAATAGCAGCAAAAATTATAGTATCCATGAAAACGATACAACTAAAGAAATTATAGTACTAGTACTTAAAAAGTAATTTATTTAAGCTTAGACTTCACAATTTCGGCATAAGACTTAGGAAGTACCATTTTAAAACGGCTATACGATGCTTCCGAAATATTTTTGGTGTCAAACGGAACGTAATTTACATACGTTGTATTAGCGCCCGCTACTCTACCGTATTTATAGTCATAGGTAAACCAACCATCTGGCTGCAATGCATTTTTTGGTGTGTTGGTATTGGGAATAGTAATATAAAATTGATTTCTTTTTGTACTTATATTATTTGCAAGCATTTGCATTTGCAATACTAAATAAGCTTCTTTAGCAGTTTCAATAGAAGGGTCTATGAGTTCTACTTTTTCAACAAGATAACTTCTGTATCTATATTCATTTTTATTTTTGAAATGATATAATTCATTTAGCACAGATGCAATTGTATCTTTTAGATAAGGATAATGAGTGCAACCTAAAATAAGCGTGTTCATTGGTTTTGTGACCTTATTTGCAATCATTTTTTCCAATAAACTTACTAGATGGTACCTAACATAATTTGAAGGATCATTTAATTGCATATCTAAACAACTTCCTTTGTCATCGTATTCGCATAACAACTTGTTACTAGAAGCATCAAACCGATAAGCACTCAATAAAGAAGTGTCAATGGTATAGGTGCTATTTTTTAATGAAGGACCCTTGTATTCATTTCTTGTCTTTGTTAATGTGTCTACATAATAACTCCAATCGCGGTCAATACTTTCGGCAAGTCCAAAACCGCCCTGGCTAATTACCGATAATTCTTGCATCCCTTTTTCTTTGGCCATCATTTGCAAGGTTCTTGGATAGCCATTTGAAGCAACCGTACCTGCAGTAGCAAAAACACCAATTGTACCATCTCCATTTTTTTGTTGATAAGTAAGTGCTGCTTTTGAACCAGCATCTATAACACCTATTACGGGCACACCAATAGATTGCTGCTCAAACTGATTTTTGATATCCGTAAGTGCATAAGCAGTGGCTGTATTACATGCTAAAACAATCATTTTAACTGGAGGTTTTGTTGGGGCCTCCTTTAAAAAAAATTGCATATTTTTTTGAATGTGCTCTTTTAATAAATCAGTTTTATTGGCTGCCGCATAATTACCGTAGGGCATATTTGCTTGGTCTGCTAAGTACTGAAAGTATTCTTTAGAAAAATCTAGTTTTCCGTCAGATCCTGGTTTTCCGGTTTCATTATTAAATGCATCGAGTGTTAAGAGGGCTTCGAGCACTGTTAAACCCCCTGTACCAGAATCAAATACACCGATAGGAAGCGAGGTTTTTTTATGGTTTTTTGTTGTTTGTGCGCACACCACACAAGTAAAAAATGGAGTAAAAACAAAAAAGAAAAATAAATAATGTATTGGACGGAACAAACCATATTTCATATCGTTTATATTTTATATATTTAAATATTTGTTTAATACAAGAAAAACTTTTTTAAAATTTCATACTCATGAGAGTTATTGTCGCATTACTACTACTATTTACTTTTTGCAGTACCAAAAAAGAGAAAGTGACAAAAACAATAAAAGCTAAAAAGATTACTATTGAAAACAAAAAAATTGATACTGCTTTAAAATTAAATATTTTAGGTGCATTTGATACTATATTGATTAAAAATAAATTCAATGGCCAAATATTAATTGCAAAAGATAATGATATTTTATTAGATACTTGTATTGGTCTTTCAAATTTTCAAGATTCAACAAAGATAAAGAGAACAACTACATTTCATCTAGCCTCGGTATCCAAAACATTTACAGGGATGATGTGTGTTAAGTTATTTGAGGAAAATAAATTGAAATTTGAGGATTTGGTAGTAAAATATATTCCACAATTTCCTTATAAAAATATTACAATTAATGAATTGCTGTCACACACAAGTATTTTACCAGATTATTCAAATTTTATTACAATTGAAAAAAAAGAGTTTCTACAAAAAATAGGAAAAGTTAAAATAAACGAAGTATCCGATGCTCAATTAAAATATTATTCGAATGATGATATTATAGACTATATGATTAAGTATACGCCAAGCATAGTACCTAATTCGAAAAAAGAATTTAAATACTGTAATACAAATTATGTGGTACTTGCGGTAATTATTGAGAAAATAACAAATATGGAGTATCCTGTTGCACTAAAGAAATACCTATTTGACAAATTTGGATTGAAAAATACTTTTGTATTTAACATCAAGGATTTAGAAAAATATGTGCCGTCCTATAATGAGAATAATCTAGTATATGGAATAGAAAAGTTTGATTTGATTTATGGTGATAAAAATATATATAGTTGTGCTTTAGATTTGTTTCTTTGGGATAATATTCTAAAAACCGAAGTATTTCTTAAAAAGAAAAGCATAGATTTTTCTTACGAACCAAAAAGTGCCTTAACCAATGAACTAAAAACCTATGGATATGGATGGCGACTATCTTATCCGATAGACGATGAAAAAATAATTTACCACAATGGATGGTGGCATGGAAACAATGCTGCTTTTGTAAGATTAATCAAAGAAAATGCTGTAATCATAATTCTTGGAAACAAATACAATGAAAATATATATTCTCACAAAAGATTTATTGATATATTAAGAGCAAAAAATTAGAAACTAATACTAAAGTGCTAGATTTTTATTTACCCAGGTTACATATTGTTTCAGCTGTCTATTATAAGTATCACCAGTAGCATACTTAACATATTTCAAAAAATGATAATAATCTTTATCCGGAAACTTTGTCCTCCACTTTACAATTCTAGCATCTTGCCATTTTTTATAGTACTGAATTGACTCATAATCAGTTTGAAATTTCAAACATTTATTTCCAGATCCAATAAATCCAAAGAGATTATGATAATCATAACAACAATTTTTGCACTTCATCCAACCTGTTTCTACTATTGACTGAGCAATGACAAACTCTGGATATTGGATTTTTTCATTCTTGATAAGTTCATATACTTTTTGAACCCTATCTTTAACTGCGGGAGAAATTTGTGAAAAGTTTAATTTGGGTAAAAACAATAAAAGAATAATTAACGAAATAAATTGTTGTTTCATAAAATTATTTTTTGATTGCAACTAATTGATTTTGATTTTTAGAGCTCCAATGATAACCAAGTGAAAATTTAAGACCGCCTTTATAGTAACTGCTATTTTTATAAGCCTCATCTAATGACTTCTGATACAAAGATTCAGAAAAGTCTTTAATCGGTTTCTCATATACACCATACAGTTCAATATTCCATTTAGACAAATCAAATTTCTTAAATGGCACTCCCGTATCATCCTGAACAAAGTACTTATTTTTATTTAAAACCAGTTGTTGAATTGTACTAAAAGTTGAGTCATAATGCATCAAATATGAAGCAGACTTAACAAAACCATTAGAATTATCAGAAACATAATTTTTCATGAACTTTAATGACTTAGAAGACTTTCTTAAACCATTATTTGACAAATCGGCAGAATAATAGTTTAATAACTGAAACTTATTATTTGTCTTATCAAATAATTTTATTTCTACACTTAATTTATTATTTTTTCTAGCAGATAAATCAACATATTTTTTACCGAAACTACTATCAACAATAAAATATTTAACATGAATAATATCATGATTTGTCATAGCAGCAGACCATAGTAAAATTGGTAAAACACCATTAATTTTTGTTTTTTTACTAAAGTCTTCTTCCATATTTTTTGTGATAAAATAACTACGCATATAAATATCTCTCATTACTGTATCAAAATCTTTAGCATATTCAAAAAATTCTACTTTATTTAGTTTAGACACGTCAACAATATCACCAATATTTTCAATTGCTGACATGAAGTATTCAGAGGCATTTGGATATAAATAATAGGCATGAATAAAATCAGCACCAGAAAATGGATAAAAGACAGAACTAGAATCTGAAACTTTATTTCTACTCATTATAGTTTGATTCCAATTGGTAATTAGGCTTAACCTATTTTCAATAATTGGTTTTATTTTTTCATTCTGCATTTGATAATAAGAAACTAGTGAAGCTTGATCAATATCATTAAATGGTGTAGTATCTTTTGCCGCGACTCTTTGGGCATAATTATTATAAAACGTATCGACTATATAATCAACCTTTACTTTTGATTTCTTTTCTTCTGACGAATTGTTATTATTGTTTCCCTTACATGCATTAAATAATACAATAATTAAGAACAGCTTAATTAAATTTTTCATTTAGAATTTTATTTTTTCTTTTTTTTAATCGTTTTTTTATTGCTTGATGCCGGTTTTTTTGTTGATTTTTTTGTTATTGGCTTTTTTGCTGATTTCTTTTTTGTGATTTTTTTGGCTGTTTTTTTTGATGTAGCAGTCTTTTTTTTGCTTTTGGGTTTACTTTTGCTTGATTTTTTAGATGTTGCTTTTTTGTATTTAGACTTTTTAACTGGTCGTTTTTTTGAATATGTAATCTTCTTTTTACTTACTGAAGCTGTCGGATATCTAATCGCCTGCAGTGAGCTTTTATACAATACAAATGTATCTGATAGTAGTTTACTACTTCGAACATCGGCATATGTTTCTGGATCAATTGAAAAATCTTTGTAGCGTGTTTCAAAATGCAAATGTGGTCCATTTGAACGGCCTGTGGTGCCTCCCAAACCAACTAATTCACCAGCCTGCACATATTGATTTTCAGATACACTGATTTTGCTTAGGTGTCCGTAAACAGTTTCCAAACCATTCAGATGTCTTACTACAACACAGTTGCCAAAACCAGATGAATTAAATCTAGCATATCTAACAACCCCATTAAATGCAGATACTACCGAATCGCCAGAACGTAAAAATAAATCTAACCCCCTATGCATCCTACCCCATCTCCAACCATATTTAAAATTTAGATTTCCATACCAAGTCATTTGAAATTTTTCATCATTTCTAACTAAAGGAATTTCTATTTTAAATGGCAAATCTGAATAAGTGACATTTTCATAAGTAAAAACTTGAGAGTTATCCCAGTATTCTAAAAAAATAGAATCTTCAGATAGCAGCTTTTCGGAGATTGCCCAAGCACTATCACTTTCAAGGGGTTTTGTTGTAATCCAATTTTTCTTGAATGAATAAAGATCTTTTTTAATTATTGAATCTTTGGGATAAGATTCTTCAAATATTGTATCCTTTGTTATTAAATTAATTACCGTATCATAATGTAAACTAAATGTAGGCCGAATTATATTTATAGCATTGGTTTTTTCTGATTTCATTAAAAAACAAAAAATCAAAATAGAAATTATATGAATTACTTTCTTAGACATTAGTTTTTATTTTTATTTAAAAAAATATCATATTCTTTCTTAAAAAAGTAATAACCATCAATGATGAATCCATTTTTATAATCGCCATCAATACTTATATCAAAACGTTTTGCGAAATCAGGATAATTTGTATTTATCCATTTTCTGAATTTATCTCCTTCTGCTTGATTTTTAAATGGTAAATAAGCAATGGGATTGGATTCGTGCTTTTTTAAATACAAGCTATCGTTATATGCAATGAATAATTTAGCATTTTGTGGTACCCACCAACGAAAAAATTTAGAGCCAAAGTCTGAAACCCTTAAACATCCAATACTATTAGGGGTACCCAGCATACCACGAGGTAAGTAATTTAATGCTATTTCATGTATACCATTTTGTCTCATTGATTTGGGATAAGACTTATCTGGCTGCATCAATAAAAAATTCGGTAATTCAACTTTTCTATCATAAATAGTAATTCTATTATTTCCTCCGCCAACCTCATTATCACGTTCAGTGTCCAGTGAATCATACGTACGTTCTGTTTCCCAGTTTTTACTAGTTATTCTATTTAGACCAGCATAGTAACCTCTTCGATTTCCAATAGGAGCATATTCAATAGTTGATTTATGTTTATTTCCATTAGCATCAGTCCTTATCATGAAATCTTGTCTTTTTGCTGAAGTTGCAAATTTTCCTACTAATTTTAAAGTATCATCGCAAGCCTCGCATAATACCAATACCTGTCCTGCAGCATATACTTTATCTCCATTAATTGAATATTCTCTAGAAATCGGAATAATTTTATACTTCCAAACCTTTTCAATAAAGTTTATCAAACGATCGCCTTTTGAACCATATTTTGTTTTTATGTCAGCATAAACGGTATTTAAATTTTTTTCTGTATAAACGATTGTATCTAATTTTTCCAAAAGTTCTTTAGGGAAAGACTTAAATTCTGACAGAGATGTTAAGCTAGGATAAATTTCATATATGCCGGTTCTTTTACCATCTACTGGAACTGAGTTAAAGTCTCCCACTATAAATCTGTTCCTATATTGATTATTGGTTGGCAAGGAATCATTTACTAAATCCTTATAATCAAATCCAGGTCTTGTCCCTTTTTCCCACATATTCGGATCTTTTAATAAAGCCAAGTAACATGGATTATTTAAATACCGGGCTCTAATTTCTTCTATAGATAATGAATCAAGGTTCTTGCGTGAAGTCAATGTAGATGACTTGATTCTATTATTCTCAACTTGATTTTTGTTTTTTGAATAATTGAAAATGAAAAGTACAATTGCAAATACAATGATTAACAATAAAAATAAAAGCCATTTAGAATTTTTCAACATAAATTATGTGATTGAATAAATGTATTTTATGAATAAAATAAGGGGGATCTAATGCTAAACGCCTGAGACGCATAAAGAGCAAAATTAATTTATTTTTTTTACATATGTGAATTAACTACTATATTTTTAGAGTATTTTTATTAAATTATATAATTGACATATATATTAATGTTTTTTATACAAGTATCTAGATAGCATTTATGGAAAGTATTTGGCAATATTCACTTGATAAACCATGGTTTTTTACCAATCTATCATTTTTAGGTGCACTTGGTATCTTTTTGATGCTATATGCACTCGTACTAGATAAGCCAATAATTAAAAAATTAATACTAATTGGATTTAGCTTGTTTTTTTATTACAAATCTAGCGGGCCGTATTTAATTATTTTTTTAGCTATGATAGTTGTTGATTACAACGTAGCGATACTAATTGAAAAAATTAAAACTAAGATTTACAAAAAAGTATTATTAACCATATCAATAATTTTAAGCATAAGCTTTCTTTTATATTTTAAATATTCTGGTTTTTTTATCATCAACTTTAATTCGATATTTAAGGGTGATATTGATATACCCAAATTATTTTTACCGATTGGTATCTCATTCTATACGTTTCAGTCAATAAGCTACATAGTTGATGTTTATAATAAACAAATAGATTCTACCAAAAAATTTATCGATTATGTGTTTTACATGACATTCTTTCCGCATTTAGTAGCCGGGCCAATAGTAAGAGCTAGAGACTTTATTTATCAAATAAATTTTCCTTTAGAAATTAATAAGGCAATCTTTAAAGAAAGCTTATTTCGAATTGTATTAGGATTAGGTAAAAAATTATTAATAGCCGATTATTTAGCAAAATATGTAGACATCGTACATTCAAATCCAGGTAGTTTTTCTGGATTAGAAAATTTAATTTCTATGTATGCATATTCATTTCAAATTTATTTCGATTTTTCTGGATATTCAGATATCGCAATTGGAATTGCTTTAATTCTTGGATATAATTTAAAAGAGAATTTTGATCATCCGTATTTAGCAGAAAATATAACTAGTTTTTGGAGAAAGTGGCATATGTCATTAAGTTCTTGGTTAAGAGATTATTTATATATCCCAATGGGTGGAAACAGAAAAGGAGTTTTCAATACGTATCTATTTTTATTGATAACAATGACAGTAGGAGGTTTTTGGCATGGTGCAAAATGGACATTTATTATCTGGGGAATACTTCATGGAATTGGCTTAATGCTCCATAAACTTGCGGGAAAATACAATTTAACCAAACTTTTTTCTTACAAAGCAATCAATGTTTTTATAACATTTAATTTTATAAGTATCCTATGGATATTTTTTAGATCTGCTGATACTGATGCAGCGTTTGCTTCTTTGAAAAAGATTTTTTTTGACACTAACCTAACTCAAATTACGGGGTTTTATATGGCCAGAAAAGAAGTTGTATTATTTATAATATTATCAAGTGCTTTTGTCTTTTTAATACATTATTTAAAACCGTTTATCATTAAATGTTATAATAAAGTGCCACTTTACATAAGTGTTGTTTTAATTATTATATTTTTTCAACTAATAATTCAAGTCAAAGATAATATCGTGGAGCCTTTTATTTATTTTCAATTTTAAAAGATGAATTACAAAATATTTCTAATTCTAATTACGATATTTAAGTTAACTAATGAGGGTAATGCGCAAGTTTTTGATGAAGAAAAAAATAAAATACTATATCAAAAACATTTGAATCATTTCTACAAAAAAATTGAAGAAAATGAATCTGAAGTGAAGGTCTTACATTTAGGCGACTCTCATATTATGATTGGTCATTTTTCTAATGAAATCAGAAGGTTATTTGATAGTGCAATCGGAATTAAATCATATGGTTGGGTATTTCCAAATCAGATTGGAAGATTTAATACCTTTTACACAAATAGTAAAACAGTTACAGGAAAAACAACATTTATTAATAATCTACAAAAAGAAGGTAAATATTTGAATGGTATAGCTGGGCAATCCATACAATTCCAGAATGCGAAAACTGAAATTGAATTTTCGTTGAAGAATTTACCAGATAGTTTAATGTATTTCAACAAATTAAAAATCTTATATCAAACCGATACTACTACTACAGTTTTACTAACAGCATACGATAGCAGTAATAAATCTATTATAAAAACAGACAAATTCGCTAGTTTAAATACAACAACAAAAAACTTCCCTAACAACCAAAAAATTTCAGAATATAATTTAAATAGGTATTACAATAAATTAAAATTAAGTGTTGACAAAAACGATAGCACTAAGCAATTTAATTTACTTGGAATTTATTTAGAAAATACAAATAAATCAGGAATGATCTACAATAGCCTAGGGGTTGGTGGATCAAGTTTATATTCGATCACAAATAATAACTCACTTTTATTAAGTGACATAAATATATATAAACCTGATTTAATAATACTTTCGTTTGGTTCAAATGATGCTTACAGCAAAACTTTTGACACTGTTAAATACAAAAGCAAATTAGAAAATTTCATAGATAGTATTGTAAATAAACAACCAAATATATCTATACTCATAACCGCTCCTCCCGATTCAAGATCAAAAAATAGAGAGCCTGTTAGTATTGAAAAAATACAGGAAGTTTTTTTGAGAATTGCAGAAACACACCCAAATGTTGCATTTTGGGACTTAAGATCAATTATGGGCGGTAAAAATTCAATACTTAGATGGCTAAACTTAAAACTAGCGGCAACAGACAAATTACATTATACTAAAGCGGGATATGAGCTACAGGCTCAACTATTAATAAAAGCTTTATTAAATAATTAAATATGAATACATCAAGAAAAAATACATTTCTATTTGGCTTTATGCTAGTGTGTATTATTGGGGTTTTCTATATATATGTTAATTCAAATTACTCGGCAAAATTTTTTCAATATGATTTGAAAAAGAGCACAGAATTAAAAATTACTGAAAAAAAGCCAATTATAAAGAAAAGAACTATCGTTCAAGTTCAAAAAAAAATTGAAGTATTACAAAATAAAAGAATTTTACTTGCTGGTGATTCAGAAGCTGGATCGATCGTGTATGAAATACAAAAATATGCGGTACTTAATGGACATAATTTATGCAGATCTATAATATGGAATAGTGCGACAGACATGACATATGCTAATACTGATACACTAAAAAATAATATACAAAGATTTAAACCAGAATATATCATATTTGTAATAGGTCTCAATCAAGTATTTCAAAGAAATTTTGATGACTCTAAAAATGCTATTAACAAAATTATCGGAGAATTTAAAGAAATACCTTACATATGGGTTGGGCCTGCAAATTGGGTAAAGGATTATGGAATAAATCAATGTTATAAAGATAATATTGATAGTGGCGCATTTTTTTTATCTGGTGACTTGATATTAGATAGAGCAGAAGATGGAAGACATCCAAGTATAACTGGATCCAAAAAATGGGTTGATTCCATTTGTTACTTTTTAACAAACAAAGCGAAGTATAGAATAAAAATGGAAAAGATAGACACAGCCTTTAAAAGGCCTAGATTAAGTATGTTAAACTTAACAGTAAAAAGTAATTAAATTATTTTTTATTTAAACTTTGAAAAAAAGATAAAACATTGTCTACTTCTGAGTTCCAAAATGTATAGTCATGTTTTGCATTATTCGGAAAATCATATTTGATAATTATATTAGGATTCTCTTTACTAATTCGTTCTACTAACAATAAAGAATGCTTTACCGGAACAATTTGATCATTTTTACCATGTGCTATAAATAACGGCCTCTGAAACTCTTTTACGCGATTAACAATATTATTGTCCCCCTTCCATAGCAAAGGATATTTATCGTAAGTACCAAGCGCATTAATCATTAAATTATCATTTTTTTGAATTGTAGGATCAAAATCTCCAGACAAACAAGCAGCAGCAGAAAATATCAAAGGATTTTCTAATAATAAAATTGCAGCGCCTCTTGCCCCAGTAGAGAGACCTAATACATAATTTTTATATTTTGAAGATATTACCCCCGATTTTAATAGTGGCTTATATATACTATCAATTATCCAAGTTCGAGTTGGATATTTTTTAAGTAGCTCACTGGTTTGAGGTAAGTTTTCTTTTAAATACACACTTTTTTTTACCTCAATAAAAATTAAATTAAATCCCAGTTTAATTGCTTTTTCACAAAGAGTTGTTTTTGTACACCATTCTATATCTGAAAAACCGTAACCAGGTAAAACTAAAAGGTTATAATTCGGCTTTTGAGCATATTTTATTGTTACGGGAACAGGTAGCTTGTTATAATACTTATTTAAGGTAGTATCTTTCACTGAAGCCATAAACATACTTAGAAAAAAGGCTAAAAACATAATTCTTAATTTCCGAATTTAATATACGAAATACATGGATCATTCCACTTATAAGATGGATAATAACTCATGGGTTTAATGATTACGTATGAGGTGTATATTCTTTTAAAATAAACTGTTTGAATTTCATCTAAATCATCAAGATCAATCATAGTAGATGAACCATTTGAAAACGTCAAATAAGCAGTTCTCACTCTTAAGTTTAAATAATACAAATTACCTAAGTTCGAAAAGTCGGGATAATGTGCACCACCGTGAATTTTAATATTATCAATTAATCGATCAATATCAAAACTGATTTTTATCCAACACGTTTCTCTATCCCTCGGAGCAGGAGACCACCATGTAAAAATGGAATTATCATTAATATTTTTAGCTGCATATGTTAATCCGTATGAAGACGGCATAGTAGATGAAGTTGAAACATAGGATGCATTACTACTTCCCACTACTGGTGGTATGTATGCACGTTGTGCAGAACAAAAATTTGTTGAGAGTAAATAGGAAATCAACAAAAAGGAAAAATTAGGGATTATTATTTTTTGCATAATCATATAAAATTTTACTGATTTTTCTGAATACATCAATTCCAGGACTAGTATAAACCACGCGTCTTTTATAATAACTTTTTTGTTTTTGATTCAACATAGAAACAGACAAAAAATATTTAACATGATTTTCTTTGTCATCTAAAAACATTACATCTGAAATATACCCTCCCGCATTACCGTTTTTACTATATATTTTTACATTGTCAGTAGTATTTAAAAATTGTGGTGGCATCAAATACTTATGATAATGGTTGGGAATATTCTTGTATCCTGGAAGAGAATTGGGGTAAGAAGAAAGTGTATTCTTCAAAAATTCCAAGTGCTTACTACTCATTGTTAATTTGAAGTCAGAATTAAACGATTTTGGATAAAATAACTCAATCATTAATTTATGAAGAGAATACAGGCTTACTACATTTGTGGTAGTAGGATTATTATTATTTAGATATATTGTCTGATTGATTGTACTTAGTGTGTCTTTCATACAATCAATTTTATATTTGTAAGTTGAATTAGTTTTTTGAAAGTATAAGCCGCCGTGTTCTTTTGAGCCCTGAATTGTACAACCAGAATAAAATCTATTTCTTAGGATAATATTATCTGCAAAGATTTCTTTCATTCGTTTGTTAAAATAGGTGGGGCCTGAAAGATTATAAAAGAAATTATATGCATCATTATTGCTCATTATAAGCATTTCACGAAAAATGATATCTAAATTAGGTTGTACTTTATTATTTACGTACGTATCAGTATTAAAATCACATGAACAAGTTTCACTTTGCAAATAAGTGTTTAAATCGATTCCATATTCTTCTTCAAACTTACTAATCAGTTCTAAAGAAGTAATTGCTACAGGTAATTTAATTAAACTAGCTGGATGAAAATAATATTTATCCTTATTAATGCTGTAGTCATGAAGTGACATTTGGCTATTTGAATCATCAACTCTAGTAAAATTAATTTGCAAATGATATTTTTCTTGATTTTCCAAAACTAAATCTACTAACTTATCCTTACCCTTCAATATTTTAACCAATTCGGAAGGGGAATGGTATACCAACCTCTGAGAAAAACATGCATACGAGAACAAGAGACAAAAGAAAATAAGCAAATATTTTTTTAAGTAATTCAATATTATTTATTTCTAATTATTTGCAAATTACTTTCACCATGAGCAGAATTATAACCTAAAGAAAAGGGAAGTTTCTTTGTTTCTAAGCTATCATATGCACTTTTCAAATCTTTTTGAAATTTAAAATGGAATAAATTGATCAGTCTATTGTATACTCCATAAAATGAAACAGATTTATTTGACTCAACAAAATATTTATAAGGTATTCCAGTATCATCTTGTATATGAAATTTAGAATTACTAACAATATAATTTCTGATTAATGAAAAGCTATTTGAATGCATTAAATAAGAAGCTGCTTTATTGAAAGTATAAATGTTTGTCCCTTTTTGTGAAACCCAATCTAAGAACTTAGAATCATTTTTTAAATTTGAATCTGATAAGTCTTTAGAGAAATAATAAATGTGCGATTTTTTATTGTTTGGTAGATAAAAATCAACAATAAAAACATTAGGATTAGACTGATTGTTGTCTTCCAATATCTCCCCTTTTTGGACATCCCAAGTTCCCATTTTTACGTTTTCGATTTTACAATTAATTCTTTTTAAGTAAAAAATGATAACATCTGCTAGACCTGCATTTTGGAATTGTTTACTCATATCTTTTGTTCTGAAAAAGCCCAATCTAGATGAATAGAAAAATATTTGTGGTGTTTTTATTAAAAAACTATCAATTTTCTTTTCAGAAAAAATCAGTGCTTCTTTAGAGGCTGCTTTTTCTAAACCTACCAATATATAATTATCAGCATTTGCAAATAAAGCATTTGCAAATGCGACATCTGGCCCACTAAAAGGGTAGAAAACTGTGTAATTTTCAGCATCTATATAGGGAATGATTTCTGATTTGGACCAATCAGACATTGGCAAAAGCGTTTTTGTATAATGACGACCCCAATCTTGATTTAATTGAGTGTTTATTTTTTTTTCTTGTGCTGTTAAATTACTACTATCTAGACCTGCTATTTTTGATGCTCGAAGATCGTATACTGAGGATGTGTTATTTGAAACCTCTGTTACACTGTCTTTAGTTATAACAGTACTAGGTTTTTTTTCATCGGATAAATTATTACAAGAAGATAGAGAAATAAACAAAATGACAGCAGCGAGGGTTGCAGAACTTGTTTTTTTCTTACTAGCCAAATAATATATTAATAATCCAATCAATAAAAATGCTAAACAATAAATTGCTTGTTCAGGCTTAGCTGTTACAACATAATACATAATCCAAATATTAAAGACAGCATATAAAATTGGTGGTATTGGATATAGGGGAACTTTAATAGGTCTTTCAAGCTTTGGAGATTTATAACGTAATATTATTACAGCAATTGATGTAAGTGTTGTAAAAAGACAAAGGATTAAACCCATTGTAGATATTATAAAATCAAAACTACTAGTTGATAATATTAATATTGCAATAAAAGACTGGGTAATTATTGATCTATATGGAATACCGTTTTTATTGCTTTTAATAAAAAAAGAGAAGAAAGGATAGTCTTGTGATATAGTATGTATAACTCTGGGGCCTACCATTATTAATGCGCCAATGGAAGAAATTAAAAAGAAGGAAATCAATGAAGAAATTAAAATAGCTCCATTTTTTGTAAATAGATTTTTTGCAACATCAAAAACAAAATCTTCTTTTCCTGCTAATTGATCTTGTTTACTAGATAATAAGAAAACTATGTTTAGCAACGTATAAATAGCAATTACTGATACCACGCCAAATAAAATAGATCTTGGGACTACCTTTTGAGGATTTTTTATATCATCAATAATATAAGATGATGCATTCCATCCTGAATATGCATATGATACATAAATCAAACTAATCCAAAATGCTGGGGATAACATTTCTTGCTTATAATTCCCTACTACTAAATTAGTGGTTCCAATAGAGCTTTGATTACTGGAGAATACTGCTATAAAACCAATAACAATAAATAAAACCAATAATAAAATTTTAGAAAAAGAAGTAAATATTTGAAGGATTGAACTATGAGATAAACTAATACAATGAAAAGCTGTTAAAATTAGTATTAATGGGATTGAGATATAAATTGGATTAATACTCAAACTACTCATGTCAATGAAGTATTTTGAAAAAGCATGCGCTGCTGCAGCAATAGGAGCTGCAAATCCAACTATTGAAGAAGTCCAACCAGACAAAAATCCAACGCGATCACCAAAGGCTTCTCTTAAGAAATTATATTCTCCTCCAGATTTTGGATAAGCAGCACTTAATTCGGCATAACAAAAAGAACCATTTAAAGCTAAAAAACCTCCAAATAACCACAAAACCGTAATTGATATATAGCTTTGTAATCCAATTAATTGAAAACCCAATGAAGTAAAAACCCCTACACCAATCATGTTTGCAACAACCACAGAATAAGCTGTATTAAAACCAACTTTAACTTTATCCATTATTTAAGTGTTATTTAGTGCCACCTAAGGCGAAAATGATAGATTAGACATTATAAAATTAATACATTTGTGAACAAATAAATGTAAACTATCTAATTATATCTAATTTTGATTTAATATATGTGTTTTTTTAATGTGTCACTAAATCTTACGAATTAACTATGAAATCACTACTTATATTTTTATTCATAATCGGGGTTAGTTTTAACAATCTAGATGCTCAGGAGCGATTTTTAAAAAGGGCTCAAGATGAGATAATTAAAAAAAATCTACCTAAAGCTTACGAAAACCTTGCTACATATGAAAAAAAAGAAGGAAAGAGAGCAGAATATTATTACATAAAAGCATGTATTGGTGTAAATGAAATCGACGATTATCTAAAACTAGATAGCGCTTTTATGGATTTATCAGAGGCAGAAATGCAACTATCTAAAATAGAAAATGATAAAGACAAAGAAGAATTATGTAAAAGTCTTGGGTTTTGTATAGAAAATGTAAAGATTCTATTTGAAAAACTAGATAGCACTTTAAGTCAAGCATATCTAAAAAATGAAAATTTTGCGGTAGTTACTTCTTTTTTAAAAAAATACCCTGAAAGCAAATATTTGTATGAAATAAAACAATGGCGGAATAAATTAGCTTATCGTGAGGCCAATTTAATTAATACAGAGGATAGCTATAAATTATTTATATCAAAATATCCGGATGCAAGTGAAATTGAAGATGCTACAAATAATCTTTGGAAAGTGGCGTACGAAAATGCCTTGAAGATAAATTCAATTGAGTCATTTAAATTATTTATCAATAAATATTCAAACGCACCACAAGTTAAGGATGCTAAAAGAAATATTGAAAATATCGAATGGAATAAAATTAAAGATTCAAAAAATATAGATGATTTCAAAACATATTTAACTAAATTTCCGAAATCAGAAAACACTAAACTAGCTAACGATAAAATAGAAACCTTATCGTGGAATCGTACATTAAATGAGAATTCAATTGAAGGTTATAACAAATTTATAAATCAATTCTCAACTTCTCAGTTTATCAATGAGGCAAAAGAAAAATTAGAAAATCTAAGTTGGTCTGCTATAGCAGATTCAAAGGTTTTATCTGACTTTGAAAAGTTTAAAATACTATTCAAAAATTCAAAGTATACAGATCTTGCTAATCTAAAAATTAAAGAATTAAAAAGTGATGTTTTACCTTATCTAAATAAAAATAAAAAATATCAATTATTTAATGTTGCTACAAATGAATTTGTAGATAATACAGAATATGATCAAATATTTATACTAGAAAAAGGGAAGTTTATTGTTTCTAATTATAATAAAAGGGGAATTATAGATCAAGAAGGAAAAATTCTTCAGCAAATTACTTATGACTGCATTGGTGAATTCAAAAAAGGTTTCGCACAAATTAGTGTTGGTCAAAAGTATGGTTTCGTAAATAAGCAGGGTGAAATAATAATCCAGCCAACACTAGTATCTGTTCAAGAAATTGAAAATAAAGGGTATATCATTTCAAAAGAAATTGATGGTCGCATATTATATGGATTTGCTGATACTTTACTTCAAATATCAATTCCATATGTTTATGATGAATTAACTGCATTACCCGATGGTTTTATTGGAACCAAAAGCTCAAGTAAGCAAATACTTGACAATAGCGGTAAAACAATGTTTACCTCTAATTACACTAATATTTATTTAGCAAATAATGGGAATTCTATATTCAGTTCAATCTTCATAGTTGAGAATAAAACAAAATATGGTATCACCGATCATAAGGGAAGGCTTATAATTCCAATAAATTATAAAGAAATAACATCAGATAGCTCAGGCAAGTTTTTTATAGTAACAACACCAGATGATAAAACGTCTTTGATTGACTCATCAAAAAATATATTGATTCAACCCAGTCAAAATCTTATCGAACATTTGCCCGGCACAAATGGGATATATGCGATTAGAAATAAAGAGTATTCAGATGACTTACAAATCAGATTATTTAATATAAAATTAAATAAATACCTAAATCTAAAGCCCTTTCAAGACGTTTCGAGAAATTTTTCTGAAGGTCTACTAGCAGTATTTTCAAATAAAAAAATTGGATACATAAACGAAAACGGCGATGTAGTTGTTGAACCAATCTATGATGGTTCAGGACTTGGGTTTGCAGATTATGGAATGGAAGGAGGAGATGGAGAAGGTGATGGAGAATATATACCTGATAATATGTCATCTTTCTACTCAGACTGCTTTTTAATTAATGTAAATATAAATTCAATAGAAACCCAAATTTGGAAAAATAGATTTGATTTTTCTGAGGGACTGGCGGCAGTTCAAATTGGTGAAAAGTATGGATATATAAATAAACGAGGGCAAATCATAATACCAATTATCTATGATTATGCAGAAGCTTTTATAAACGGAGTGGCACTTGTATCAATAAAAGAAAATGGAGCTTCTATAAGTAAGGTCATAAACACTAAGGGAGAAACTTTAGTAAATGATTTTTTTATACAAAGTTATTCTACAGATAAAAAATACGTTTTCGGATATAAACAAATAGATGAAAACAATAAAGAATTTTATCGAGTAAATATTAAAACAAAAGAGATAGAGAAAATTGGACGTGATTTTAATTTATTAAGCTACTATATAAACTACGTCAAAGGTGTATATAAAGATGCCGAAGTATATTTAAATCAAAAAAATATTCCATTAATGAGTTCGGAAATTAATTTTTCGTCTTATGAATCACAAAAATTAGTTAATGAAGCTGCTTTATATATATATGACGAAAATGAAATAGGCCGCGCTATTAATTTATTAAAAAAGGCAATTAGCCTAAATCCTAACAATAAAAACGCATATTTACAACTAGCACGTGCCTATAAAGAAAATGACAATTACAATGAAGCTATAAATTATTATGATAAAGCCATTGATTTAGAAGATGATAATACTGATGCTTTACGAGAAAAAGCTGCATTTAGTTTTGATAAGAAATACTATAGTGACGCAGCAGAATCATATGAAAAAATGGCTAATAAGGATTTACAAGATTATTCATTTTATTATAACAAAGCATACGCTGAAAGTGAGATTGGTCAATTCGATGAGTCTATAGATAGCTACACTTTATATCTATCCAATTATCCAAATTCACCAAATGCGTATAATAACCGAGGTGATTGCTATTTTCGAAAAGGATTATATCAAAAAGCAATTGAAGACTTTACAGCAGCAATAAGAACAGGTAAAAGTGAAAGTAAAGAGAATATTGGAATGTTTTATAATAATAGAGCCAGCAGCTACTATTATCTTAATAAACGAGTAGAAGCATGTTTGGATTATAAAAGAGCTGCAGATTTGGGTAATAGTAGCGCTATAAATAGTTATAGAAATTGTAAATAAATTTAGTGCGTTTAAATGAACCCAAGCGTTACTCAATATATAGCAAATACTAAACTTTGGAAAGAAGAGCTACTAGCTATTCGTAAAATATTACTTGAAACAGAACTAGTTGAAGATTTTAAATGGAGTACGCCTTGTTATACACACAACAATAAAAATATTGTTATTATAGCTCCGTTCAAAACGTATTTTGCTTTAGGTTTTTTTAATGCCACTGCTATAAATGATAGCGCTAATTTATTAATCAAGGCAGGAGCCAATACACAATCTGGTAGACAATTAAGATTTAACGACTGTAAAGAAATTTTAGATAAAAAAGCCATTATAAAAAAATATATAAAAGAGGCTATATCTATCCAAGACACAAATATCCTCGAAACAACAAAACCCGTAGCACCAGTAGTTGAAGTCGAAGAACTAAGCAGTATATTTAAATCGGATGTAGCATTCAAAAAAGCATTTCTAGGATTAACCCCCGGTAGACAAAGAGGCTATCTCATTTATTTTTCAGGTGCCAAACAAGCAGAAACAAGGCTAACGCGTATAGAAAAATATAGAGATAGAATACTAGCTGGTATTGGCATTACAGATTGCACATGTGGTCTTTCAAAAAGAATGCCTAGCTGTGATGGATCTCATAAATATTTAAAAAAATAGGAAATTTCTATTTTTCACGCCAACGTAAAACCGCAGTAGCTACTCGCTTTCCTAAATTTTGACCTTTAAGTAAAAACGCATCATTCATTGTAGCATCAAAAGGGGCCTCATTTGTAATTGCAGATGCGCCAAATGGAGCTGTCCAGTCGTCTCCACCTACTACTACCATTCCAAAAACAAGCATAGCGTGTAAAATTGAAACCTGCACCAACTCTTCACCCGAAGAAATGCCCCCACCAGTAACAAATGCAGCTCCAATTTTATTTTTTAAAGGTACCCCTTCAAACGGCCATAATTCAATAAACTTTAAAACATCTGAGGATACATTAGCATTATAAACTGGACTTCCTACAATAATGGCATCCGCCTTTAAAAGATCGTTTGTAGTTGTTTGTTCAATGGGCTTAACTATCACTTTAATATCACCATCAATCGCTGCTCCTTTTGCAATGGCATTTGCCATGAGTGCCGTTTTACCAGATTTAGAATGATACGTTATTAATATTGTTTGTACTTTTTGTGCTATTGAGCTTGTTACCCAAAATAGTAAAATCAGCAAAAGAAATTGTTTTGTTTTCATAATCTATTTTTAGTTAGAAGTATCTAATTGATACACTAAAATATCTCCAGGTTGGCAATCAAGTGCTTTACAAATAGATTCTAGGGTACTAAAACGAATGGCTTTTGCTTTTCCCGTTTTTAGTATTGACAAATTAGCCAAAGTCAATCCTACTCTATCTGATAGCTCATTTAAAGAAACTTTTCTTTTGGCCATCATAACATCTAAATTTACTTCTATTGCCATAGTTATACTGTTAAATCATTTTCTGATTGAAGTTCAATGCCTCTTTTAAAAATAGTAGCGATAATAAATAATACAGCAGACATCAAAATAAAAGCTTTGCCATCTGTCCAATACTCGTTCAATTGACTTACTTCAAATCCTTTTTTTGAAAAATTATTTACAACCCTAGTTGCTATGATACTTAACAAACCAATTGTAAAGGTTAGGGTTCGTATTTGGCTAATTTGATTTGAAACAAACACACTAAATGGCATTTGCAAATCAAGCTTGCCAATAAGCTTAATCACCTCGTAAAATAGAAATGCCTTTAAAAATGAAATCGATAAAATAAAGCCATAGAATAAAAAGAAAAGGTATTGTTTCCTTTGATACAAGTCACTTAAGTCAAGTTTGTTGTACAAGTTTTTTAAAGCCAATGGGTTAAACAAACTATACACAAAATTGACAACTAAAGCGCCCGTTTCGATACATAAGCCTACAAAAATGATCCAAACCACTACTTCTAGGAATTTGAATACTAGCGCTGAATTTTTGGTCATATTTTTAATTTTATGACACAAAACTAGCTATATTTATTGATAAACAATAAATATTTATTAATTATCGTTTTCAATTATTCATTGAATGACACCAATTGTACCGGAAATTCGGAAGTCAATGATAGCATATCAACTAAGTAGTATTTATGGGATAAACCGGTAATGATTGCGATTTTTTTGGGGCTTCGCTGTTTGGCAATCTCAATGATTTTATTAACCATATACTGATTACGTGTATCCCAGAACCTATTTTGAAATGTATAGGGAGCTAAAATGGTTGAATCCATATTATAATTACCAGCAATGCTAGCAATTTGATTTTCCATTTTTTTTATTGTCATACTTTTTCGAAAAACAGAATCTTGATTAATAAATGAAAGTGGAGAAAACATGAATTGATTATAATAAGCATCTTGTAGTTTAATAAAAGTGTCATATTGTAAACTATCACTCAAATTCATTTTTAGTTGGCCCATTGCTTCATGAAAATCATCATAGGTTGAAATAAGATTTTTAATAAAAGTTTTACGCGGTTTAATGATGGTATCAAACCCAAGCATAGGAACCATTTTATGATGTCGCTTGTATTTTTGTAGGGCTAACTGTTCCATAGGTGGCTTAGCAATTTTTAACCGGTAGGCAGTAAACAATCCAAATACATATTTAAAGTCTTCCTCGTCTTCCCATAAAATAACATCTGGCTGAAACTTAGCTAGAGCATAATATAAAGAGTTGTGTGTAATTTTTTTATTACCAGAATGCACCGTTCCTAAAACTAAAATTTGAGGAACATACTTTGTTGATTGAGCATAAAGACTATCACAATTCAAAAATAGTAGTGCGAAGAAGAAATATTTTTTCATACTTTAAATACTATACCGCTCCTTTAAAATGTGCAAATGGTGTAAAGCATGGCCAAAAATGATGAAGCCTAGTGCATTTACAGAAATTGGTTTATCGCTTGCAGTACCCAAGCATTTCATTTGATCATCTGTAAAAGAAGCAAATAATAAGTTGGTTGATTGTCTTACAACACGCCATTCAACTAACATATCTTTCCAATTTCTATTGGCAGCTGTTGCATTGTTGGCATACTCATTTTCATCAAATCCTGGAATGGGTGTTTTTTCTTTTCTAGAAATGGCTAGTGCACGGTAGGCAAATATGCGTTCTGTATCAATTACGTGCTGGAACATTTGCTTAATAGTCCATTTGCCAGGCGCATAAGCATAATTTATTTTTTCTAGTGGAATAGCATCCCAAAACTCAGTGATACGCTGATTGTATTGTTGAACTAAAATAGCGTAGTCTTTACCACTTGTATAGTTGATGTACGTTTGGTAAAAACTACCATATTCAAATGTGCTTGGTCTAGACATAAATAATTTTGAATGAAATTAGTAAAAAAGATACAGGTAAGTAGTTTAGTATTCAAATATCTTTGCGTTTAAGTTATACTTACAATATAAGCTCATCAATATTTCATAGTTATGAAGCATATCATTTTTGCGGCGCTTTTTCTGTTAGTTGGATCTTGTGCTGCAAATGCACAATCAACTATTAAAATAATAGTTCAAAATTCAAAAACAAAAGAACCTCTATCTGCTGCTACTGCTAAATTAATGCCCTTCAATAAAACTGTTATCGCTGATAGTTTAGGGGTTATCGTTTTTGAAAAAGTTCCGAATGGAACACACTCTCTTTCATTTTCCTACGTTGGTTGTATAGATCAAACAATAAATATTACAACGCCACTGATCTCAGATACAACTTTACATGTTTTAATGGAAGAAATTGAAAAAGAAGAGGAGGAAGAAGAGGTTATAGTAACTGCTACGCGTATTAGTAGAACCATTACCAATACACCAACAAGAACAGAAGTAATATCTGGTGAAGAACTTACCGAAAAAGGCAACATGAAACCCGGTGATATTAGAATGCTCCTAAACGAAAGTACAGGTATTCAAACCCAACAAACATCTGCAACTTCTTACAATGCAGGTATCCGCATTCAGGGGCTTGATGGACGATACACACAATTACTTAGAGATGGATATCCCATGTTTGGTGGATTTGCATCCAGCCTTTCTCTATTACAAATTGCACCGCTGGATTTAAAACAAGTGGAAGTTATTAAAGGTGCTGCATCCACTTTATT
>JBIIZN010000152.1:0-27457 GCA_044346275.1 Sediminibacterium sp. | reverse complement strand
TTGCTGCTGCAGATAGAGACAACTATATAGCTAGAACAACTGTTGGCGTTGGAAGTGGTGCATTAAATCAATCAAGAATTATGGAAGAAAAATACAAAGCTTTGTTTTTATCGCCTGTAACATTTGATGATGCTAGAAGATTTAATTGGGCCTACCAAGGTTTCCAGTTACCACAAAATGCAATTCTTACTACACCCATTAGAAGATTGGATTACCCTTCAAGTGAAAGATTACGCAATAACAAAACACCAAATATTGCCGATTTGACACAACGCTTATGGTGGGATATTAATTAGAATTAATCCTTTCAATAAAAAGCCATGTATGTTCAATCATGCATGGCTTTTTTTATGGAATCATCCATTGATATTGTTCAGATACGTAATCAAAATGCGCCCTTCTATGCCCCGCATGATGGAGCCACAGCCAATCTATATTTTGTACTTGAATAGAAACAATACCAAAGTTTTGATAACCAATTTCGCTTTCTTCTAATGTAAATTTTTCTTGTTCAATATGTTCCGGTAATCCGCTGGTTGGATGATCTGTAAAACTTGAAGGATCAAAATTTGTTAGGTAACAACGTCTACTAGATAAAGATGTTTTTTGCCATGCAGTAAAAGTAATATCGTTATTAAATTGGAGTACCGCCCTACCCTTTACCCTTATTTGAATTCTGTCGGCGGCATCATAAAATAAGGCGCTAATAGAAGGGTTTACAATTAATTCCTGCCATTTTTTACTTCGTGTATCGGTATGAAAACGTAATTCTTTGCTTTCAGGAACCGCTTTACGAAGCACCACTGTTCGCAAACTTATATCATTACTGCTATGGGTAGCAACGCTAGGTGTATGAAAAGGATCTCTACTTTTAACGGCACCATTCACTAGCCTGTTCCAAGTGTCTTTTTCAAGATCCCTAAGGCTATAATTGATATTTTCGATAGTAATCATAGTATTGTTTTCCATTTTGCCTAATTAAAATTTCAATTAAATATGAACTACAAAATGGGTGCTTTTACAAACCATAATTACTTCTTAGGACTGTAAAATTAGTATTGATTTCATCTGCGCTCAATGCTCTGTTATAAACACGCATACTATAATACGTACCAGGACAAGCATCAGTAAAGGAGGTGCCTGCATTGGTATGTCTTGCACCAAAATAAAGTCCATTCGTACTAAGTCCTCCCGAAGGTGCAGTGAATGTGCCAGTTGAAATGCTCACTCCATCTCTATATAAGGTGTAGCTTGTTCCATTAACCACAAAATCCCAGATATGAATGGTATTAATTCCGGATACAGCGATACTAACTGGCCCAGAAGAACTACCCAAATTTAGGGTGGTGTTTGAAAGAAAATAAGCAATATACCCTCTACCAGCAGTCCATGATTCATTTCCCCATAGAGTAGCCCAAAAGGTAGATGGATTCAAGGCACATGCAACACTAACCGTAAACGTACTGGATAAATTATTAGGCAAAGAAATATACGAAGTTGATGAGGTGGTATATCCACCACCATTAGCGGAAGTATAAGTAGGAGACCCATTCAAGGTTGCATTGTTACCATTACCTGAGGCATCAGTCCAGGTAGTTCCTGAACTTGGAGGATTGATTAAATTTGCTACAAGACCATCTTGAACAAGACTGTACCTCACTTTAGTATTGTTGAAAGTTTGTAATATCTCTGCATCAGACAATGCTTTATTGTATATAGCGGTAGTTGCTATTTTACCTTGCCAAAAGTTGCTTGCGGGAGAGGTACTCGGCCCGGCTTCAACACCTAAAAATATGCTGTTCGAAGCGTAGGTCATAGTTCTATTTGCACTTCCATGATCATCCGTACTAGCTAAACTACCATCAATGTATAATTTCGCATACCGACCATCAAAAGTTGTTACAAAATGATGCCATCCGCCAAAATTACTAACAGAAGCAGAGGGAATTAAATATTTACCACCCGCATATATATAACTGTAAAATTTTCCATTCCATATATTATGCGAATATCCACCACCTTCTGTACAAGATAAAGAACATTTATAATCGGATGAGGAAGTTCCTGCATTCCAATTATCGGCATTTAACCATTGTTCTATTGAAATAGCGGTTGATGGCTTTAAACTAGCTGTATTTGCTCGTGAGGCGTATTGAGTCGTGCCGTTGAATGTAAAAAAACCATTTGGATTATAGGTGGGAGAACCTACTAAAGTAAAATCCGACACGTTAATAGTTAAGTCTTTAAACGAAGTTCCACTTCCTTGATAGGATTTAATATTAGCAGGGTCTAAACGAAGCACTAAACCATCTGTTATGTAATTACTTGGTTTTACGAGCATTCCTAAACGCATAGTAATATGATTAGTCCATAACGTAGGTAAAATTCTAATGGACTTGGTAAATACATTCGATGGGAAATTCAGTCTAACATCATCTAATGAATTACTATTCACAGTTGCGTCTGTTAAAACTCTTGTCCAGGGAGCGCTACCAGTTAAAGAAGTTTCAACATGTGCTTTGGATACCCATTGTCCTCCATTGCTTGCTCGTCCTTGAATAGCTACACCTTTCACATAGGCAGGTTCATCATAATTTAAGGTAATCCATTGATTGGCATCATTTGCTGCAGCAGCCCAGCCTAACCGCGTATTGTTTAACCAAGGCGTATAATGATCTTGACTAAATGTTGTTTCACCAATCCATGCACTTGATATTCCCCAATACGTTGGATTCGAATTCGTAGATGGGCTATGTATGCTATAATCTAATTCATCTTTTCGGGTCTCATATTCGGATAAAATCTCTTTATCGGTCAAAGGCAAATTATGGATTTTAAATTGGGCCAAATGAAAATTCCCATAGTTACCAGCTCCCATATTGGTGGTCTCTCCTGCTCCAATGGCATAATTTTGACTAGTAGGTGGTATTTCTCGCGCACCCGCTTGAGTACCTTGTAAAACTCCATTTAAATACCCTTTAACAGATGTTCCGTCATAAACCAAGGCGATGTGATGCCATTGATTTAATGTCACTGCTGATGATGAAGTGATAATAGGTCCATTCCAAATTCGATATTTGATGAAACTATTTAGAATTTCAACATTAGACGCATGCCATCCTCCACTGGGTACATGTGAATCCAATTCGCTGACCACAACACAGGTAGCTGTTAGTGGGTAGAACCAAAAGCTCAATGTAAAGCTTCTTTGTGTACTCGTATTGACTGATTTGAAATAGGTTCGAATATTAGGTGTGGCCAAATATTGATTAGATCCATTGAAGGAAATAAATCCCAATGAATTCATAAAAATAGGTGAATTGTATAGTGTTGGATTACCTGAGGCAGTACCCGCTAAATTAGTGGCTGTTGTAGCACCACGCGTAAATCCAGCTGCTTTTGAAAAATCATAATTGACTACTAAATTATTCTTAGGCAGTAAAGAAGTTTGTATGGGTAAACCTATTTGAGCAATACTCAAATTTGAAATGAAAAGAAAAAGAAATGTAATGAATGATTTCATATTAATTACTCATTTCTCCCGTAACAAGAATGTTATTACTTCCTAAATGAAGAATACTCACCACAGAATACTGACTGGCTGTTTTTGTAAATCCGGTTCTATTTAAAATAGTCCCAGAAAAGGTAATTTGCCCAGCTCCCATTTGAACAACGGTGCAATTAAAACCCGTGGGAAGGCCTGTTGGTATGGTTATTGTAATGGCCGATGCACCCGTTGATTGAATGACTTTTCCATTATCGGTAGAACTAATGGAATAATTGGCGGAAATGGACGCGATATTTGCCCCAAATCCAGATATAGAAGAGGTATTCGAATTTCCTCCAGTAATTGCACCTGTTGTAGAGATGTTTCCCGCTGTAAAAGCAATATCGTTTCCAGTACGAGTCCAATTACTATTTACGCGTGTCCAAGCAGGAGTAGTTGTCGTACTTGTGTTTACATAAAATCCTGAGAGATCATCAGTTTGATAAACCATTAAGCCGTTGGCGGCAGCTGTAAAAGTGATGGCTTCTCGCTGCGTTTTTGTCATACGAGGTATCAACAAGCCTTTATCTGTGGAAGCTATTTCAAGTTTTGCAGCAGCATTGGGTGTGGTTGTACCAATACCCGTTTGTGCAAATAATGGCACTGAAAAAATAATAGAAATAAAAATTAAAATTGTTTTAGCCATAATATTAAAAATCATTTTTACATTTTAATTCCCAGCTTTAATAAACTTAACTACATCCGCAAACTTAGGGGCATCAATTTTAAGCACGTAGGTGCCAGATTTGAGGGTAGAAAGGTCGATAGTTAAGCCTTGAAATAAATTATATCCGGTTTCTTTTCTGGAACTCAAAAGTACCCCATCTGCCGACCATACAGTTAAATTAAAAGTTTCATTTAACGGAGGCGTATTGGTGGCTTTAACTTTTGCCTGCGCTTGTACAGGATTTGGAAACATACGAACACCCAATGAATTATACTTAAGCGATACTTCACAATTAATGGCAAAATCACCAGCTGCAAGTTTACCCGTTAATACAGCCATGCCAGATTGTACGTCTATACAGGTGCTAATACTTTTGAATTGAATAGCTGATATACTGCTAGTAGTTCCTGCAAAATTACCAATACTACTTACCACAACCCCCTGTTGCGCAAAGGATGTCCCACAGGCAAACATGCCAACTACTATTCCAATGATTTTATTTTTATCTAACACTAAAGTATTTTTTTACGGTTTGCGAATTGGTTGAATAAAACACAACCAGTTCTTTAGATCCCACAGATTCTATGTTGTAAATATATTCTACCGGATTAGATCCATTGGTTTTTGCATTAACATGAATTTGCAATTGATTGCCCAACTTTTCTATGTTATACACCCCTACTATCCCATCAGAATCTTTGGTTGAATTATCTTTTAAGAAATTGATAAAATAGGTAGACTGTCCAACGTATGTTTTAGTTACTGTTGATGCACCAGTTTTGGTAATTGTGTAGTCTAATAACCATGTTTTACCTTCAAGCATTTGCTTGGTTAATTCTAATTGCGAGGCTGGATCCACCTTACTGCACGCGGTTACCAAAAAACTTATGGCAACAAATAATATGGCTTTAATATTGACTTTCATATATGATTATTAATTGAATTAAAATAAATCTTTGGCTCTAACAAATACCCCAAGGTTAAGCGAACTCATATTTGCTTGAAGAGGACTTTTTGTTAAAGAATTAATATTATGGTTGTAATGCATAAATAATGTGTAATAAGAATTGTTATCAAACTCAGCACCCACAGTATAGCCAAAAACAAACCTTTTATAATTGTTATTGATTTGATTGTCTAAACTTTGTTTACTAAGCCTAACATCTACACTTGGCCCTACTACAAAATAAAATTTGTATTTCGTAGTATCTAAAACAGGTAGCAACTTTTTATAGTTTGCTTTAATACTCAAATTAAAAAACTGATTGTCTGCTTTAAAATTAGAAAAGTCGCCCACAATCGGATTCAGTGTTTTTGCATTTTTATAAAATAGGCCACTATTAATATTAGTAAACCCTAGCATAAATGCATACTTATTGGTTTTCTTGTAATCACCATCAATTCTTACCCCCAGGTGATAGCCTGGCTTATACACTTTATTATTGATCTCAGAAAGACGGTAATTAAACGAAGAAGAATAATCTGCTTCATTAATAGATTGTCTATTAAACCCAATACCTGCATATAATGAGGTTTTATTGTTTTTAAAATTGACAAATGTTTTCTTGAAAACTTTAGACGTACTATCTGATAAATTTTTAAAGAAATTAGTCTTTTTAGTTTTTTGAGCAGAAACAGTTGTACTAATTAGCAAAACTGCTAAAAGACAAAGTAATTGATTTGATTTATTCATATATTTTAAATTAGAACTGTTTTTTATTTTATGTTTATTTACCTAATATAAACTTCCACCCTTGCACTTTTATTAATTCCTGTTGAATTTTGACAGCAAGTAATTTGATCCCCTGCCGAATAGTTAAATCCACTAGAAGCAGTTGCAAAAGCACCAGACATTCCTATCCCCCCAGTCACATCATTAGAACCTTCAATACCATTGGGATATAATCCACCTCCATTTTCATTCCAACCAAATCCCCAACGTACATTTCCTCCATTGCCACTTGTATAATTGTACCCATAAAAACGCACATCCACTTGTGATGAAAATGGAGCTCCGTATCCTGAATAAGTACTAGCATCGCGAAAAAATAATTTAGTGGAATTCGCAAAAAAACCAATAGGAGTAATTCGAATTCCATTATTAAAATTGTTTTGCAACCAGCACCAATTATTATAACTACTAAGTAAATTTACACTACCTCCATTTCCAGATCCATAATTAGATGGTATATCGGGCCATAAAGCCATCATATCTTTTGCAAAAAAATAATTCATTGTATTAAACTTAGCATCACCATCGTTACGATTTAAAGAAGTCGTATTTAACGTATTCACTGCTGTCCAATAAGTACTTGCATAATTAAAAGTAGTGCCTCTTGTTGCCTTCATCATCATCATCCACCCGCCACCATCAATTGTTGTATTTAGAATACAATATAATTGGGTCGGGCCAACATAAGGAAGATTGATCCAATAAACCCCATCATTGTAATTACCAAAAGCGGTCTGAAGGTACCTTGCACTTGGTGCAGCTTTAGCAGCAGAAGATCCATCCATATCTGGACTAGATACCATTTCTTGTAAATTTTGAGTCCACGTTTGATAATACGTATTTGCTGGAAGTTGACTAGAATAGACACTGGGAGCTGCAGATTGTATTGGAGATTTCCAATACAATCTCATTCCATAGCCTCCACCGCCCTGTTGCATGCGCACTTCAAAAAAATATTTTTGACCTGCTATTACATTTATATTTCCCGTACGTGTTCCTAAAGCAGGTACGGCTTGTCCTGAATAAGTAGAAATAATAGCATTCTCATTAATGAATAAATCACTAGCATCATCCGACACCAGTGTAAAAGTATAGGTACCTGATTCTTGAGGTATGAATGTTCCTTGTACTTTTAAAGCAAAATAAAGACCACTATTGGGTGTAGTGATGCCTATTAAACTTAATTCCGTAGCACTCTGCCAATCTAATATTCTAGGTGAATTGGTTTTCCCACTGCTAACCAAAGTAGAATTTGTATTATTAGTGTTAAACATTTTATCCATATCACTTTTGGAAGCAGGATTAGCTGGATATTGAGAGGTAGATCCATTACCTGCATGTGTACTATAAACCCAATAGTCAAATTGTACCTTAGGTTGATTTTGAACTGCCTGATACGGCGTCAAAATCTGTGCATGTAAATTTATTACAATAAGGACAAATATGATGGTTAATTTTTCTCTCATTTGAATTAGTTTGTCATATCTCCTGAAGCAATATAAACACCAGAAGCAATGCACACAAGTGTAATAATTGAAGATTGACCAGCAGTTTTATTGAATCCATATCTATTACTAATTGTGACCCCTGATGCAGATAATGTTACCTGACCTGCGCCTCTTTGAACAATCATACAATTAAATCCAACAGAAAGAGAAGGAACAGTAATTGTAGTTGCACTAGCACTATTTATGACTATGATTTTTCCGTTATCTGAATTACCTAAAGTAAAACCAGTAGTTTGATCGTTTATAACAGATCCAAAATTGGTAATCGTACTTGTTGTTCCATTTCCAGTAATAGTACTGGAAGTACTAGCACCAATCAAATGAATCCATGCCGACCCATTCCAAAAGTAATAACCTGGAATAACATTATTGGGAGCTGAACCTGCTGTTGCAGTATTGTAAACAATTAATCCTCCAGCAGATGATGCCGTTCCAACAATAGGAGAGAATACATTCGTTCCAGTTAAAGCAACTCTTGGTGGTAAAAACCCTTGTGTAGAAGATGCTACTTCAAGTTTTGCTGATGCATTAGGCGTAGTTGTTCCAATACCCGTTTGTGCAAGTATTTGCGATGATAAAAACAATCCTATTATGAATAAATATTTTTTCATGTTCAATTCTTTTATCGTACCCAATACCAAATGATACCTGGATTTTGATTGGTAGATGTTCCACCTGATGCATCAGAAAGCCATGGTGAAGGTGAAAAATATTGATTATTTGCAACCATAGTACCCCACCAATTTCCAGTTCCAGAAGCCAAAGTGATATAACCTGTCCCAGAACCTGTTGTGTTACTATGCCATGGCATTCTTTGTGAAATACCATTGTTTGCTGTGTTGTAATTCCAGTTACCAAATTTAGTATTTATGGTAACGTCCGTTTGGCTATTATCTGTTTTTACAAAACTATAACTGCCATTTGCCGTCCAAATTCCACCAAAACTTCGTCTTGAATCTGCATCAATCATATATTGAAATCCGGACGAACTTCGCTTGATAAAATCTGCCCAAGCAATAATCGAATAACTCGCCGTTGATGTACTTATTACTTCTGCCGTAGATGTAAAAGGTATATTATTATTGTAATTGATAGAGTTTGCGTAGGTCCAAACAGAATTAGAAGAGTTCTTTAAAATTAAGGTCCAACCACCACCTTCGGTGGTCATGTCAGCATAAATTTTGAATGGCTCACCTCCATTTATATTTGCATTTTTTATCCAATAAAATCCATCTATCGAACTTGGGTAATCCTGTTTAATTTGAAAAGCGCTGGAAGATGCTGTCGTAGGACTTAAGCCATCTTTTTCTGCATAGAAACGCGTACTTGATGCATTAAAATTGTTGGTGATTTCTTGTGCGGTCAGTTCCCTATTATATATTTTAAAACTTGATAGGTTCATATTTACCAACCAAGTTAATCCATATGCCCAGCTTGATATTCTTCCTACACCTGAATTGAATGTTGCATTAGCTGGATTAAATGAGGTTAAAATTTGTTGTAAAGACTGACTTTCACCATTAACATAAATTTTATTATTCGATTTACTTCCGGAATACATCACAAAAACTAAGTGTCTCCATGCTCCTTTTATACCTAAATAATTAACCCTGGAACTTGTGATTCCATATTGATCACTATTGGCTGTATTAAATCCAATACCCCCATCTTTTATTAGTATATCATATAGATTAAATCCAAAATACATTGCATCCCCAAGCGTATTTGATTTTACCCACATCTCCACAGTCACTACATTTGTATTACCAATATTTGCATTGAAATCTGCATATGCATTAGTTCCGTTAAATACAATTGATCCACCATTAGCTGCATTATACGTAGTGTTTGTCAAAGTTACATTTGATCCATTACCTGATAAATCATTCCAAGTAGATCCAGTTCCACTATAACTTGCAGCGTTTCCAGCATCTAAATGCAATACCAATCCTGAATTTGAAAAACAAGTAATCGAAACAGATCCATCACCCGTTGTGTTTAGAGTTCCATATGAATTAATTCCAGTGGTAGATTTTGTTGCTCCTCCAGCGCCTCCACCGGTTGCTGCTCCACCACCTGCTCCTCCGCCACCACCATAAAAACCAGCACCGCCACCGCCGCCGCCATTCCACGAACTCACACCACCATCGGTACCACCATTTCCACCACTTATATTAGATCCATTTGCTCCCCTGGTGCCAGTTACAACATCATAGGGCTCCCCACCTAGTCCAGCACTTGAATTGGTTGCCGCATAACCATACTGATATCTACCATTGGTTACATAAGCATTTTGAGAAACAGTTGGTTCATTTCCATTGCTAGATGTACCAGTGGAAGTATTACCCGCATTACCACCTGTATAATCAGAACCAGTTAAAATTCCTGAACCGCCACCACCTCCACCTGCAATAATAAAAGCATTTGCAATAGCAGGACTCGAATTTGAAAACACACCCGATAATCCGCCACCCGCACCGCCATAGTTTGTGCCAGTTCCACCACTTCCACCAAATCCATATTTTGCAGTTGCAGATTGACCTGGATGGCCACCCACTACAATGTATAAAATTTGACCTGGAGTAACATTTAACGTAGTTGTAATATTCGCACCAGCACCACCAACCTGACCTCTCGCACCGGTTCCACCTTTCGCACCTATTGCATTAACCTGAATTGTAGTAACTCTATTAGGAACTACAAATTGTTGAATAGCTCCTGTGTAAGAAAATGTTTGCGTATTAATACCTAGCGGTTTTTGCAAAGCTAAATTACGAGCAAGCATCTGTGCATTCGACTGTATCGAACAAGCAAATAAAAATAATATGTAAATAAATTTACGCATGCTTAAAAAATAGTATCTCCCATTACAAAACCCGTTGTTGTTGAATTCATTACTAAACCAATTACACTATTAGTAGCTCTTGTTACAAAACCATTTGAAGAATTTAGCGTTACACCTGAACCTGCTATTGTAATTGCACCAGCGCCACCCTGTATGATTTGACAGCTAAAGCCAATAGGCAATGTACTAGGAACTGTAACAGTAATTGCTGAAGCAGAAGTAATTAAAAAAACTTTATTGTTATCAGCAGCAGCTAATGTAAAACCAGCAGTTTTACTATTATCAATAATTAGTCCGTTTGAAATTTGCACCCAAATAGTTCCATTCCAATAGTAATAACCCGGCACTACATTATTTGGAGCTGTTCCAGCGCTTGCTGTATTGTAAACTAATAATCCGGTTGCAGCAGAAGAAGTACCAACAATAGGAGAAAAAACATTGGTAGCTGTCAATGCAACACGAGGTGGTAAAAATCCTTGTGTAGTAGATGCTACTTCAAGTTTTGCAGAAGCATTAGGCGTTGTTGTACCAATGCCTGTTTGAGCATATGAATTACCCAAAAGGGCAAACGTCAAAAATAATATTGTTACTTTTTTATTCATATAAAATTATCTAATCCAAATTTGGTGGTAGGTATTATATGCAAAATTACCCGGAAAATCATCTACTTCCCATCTACTACCTCCTCCTTTAATACCCCAGTGATACGTTCCAATCAACCAAAATGGAAACTCAGTCATTGAACTATTTCCTTGGTCGGTAAAATAATGAGCGGTGGAATTAGGCAAATACGCCGTATGCCCAGTTAATGCAGTATAACTAGAAGCAATACCAGACATACTACCTGTTCCGGTCTTAAAATAACTGATAGTATTGGCGTGGGATGTTTTGAAATTTATAACCCGATTATGCAAGGATGTTTTTCCATAGAAACGCAATTCGGTAAAAGTAAAACTATTCAAATAACTCGATGATGCGTGCCCCCAAGTAGTACTAGATCCAGATTCATCTGTTCCTAAATTTGTGGATCCAAGTAACGGAAGCGTATTTGTTCTAACACTTAATCCAGGATTGGTATTCGCAGCATGCATATAATTTAAAACCAGTGTCCATCCACCACCATCGGTCGTCATATCACAATAACAATTTGTAGATGGAATCGTACCTGAAACTCCATCTGGATCAATGATGTACACTCCAGAAACTGCACTTGCATTATTAGTAAGTATTTCTTTACAGGATTTAAAAACTTGTTCCCTTAATAAAATACCTAAACGCATAGAAGCATAATTCAACACCCCAATTGGTGTTACACGAACATATCGTGCATACATGACATTCGGGAAATTTCTTAAAACTTTAGTACTTCTATCTGAGTTAAGTGTAATACTTGATGCAGCAGTTACCCAATTTACATTATCAGGACTTACATCTACTTTAGCACTAGTTACCCACTGATCCATGCTCGCACGACCCTGTGTTACAATTCCTTGTACCCATCTGATGCTACCTAGGTCGTATTGTAAAAAATCAGAGCCATTATTAGGACTACCTGCAGACCAAGCTTGATCCGAATCAAGCCAAGGCTTGTTATGTATTACGCCATAGGCATCTCCGTTATAAACTGAGGATGATGTCCAATTAGCTTGAACATTTAAGGACTCCGTTGGCGGAGATGGATTAAAAATGGTAGCAGCAATCCATTTACTAGTGGCACTAGAAAAAGCTAACTTAGCTGAACCGTTAAAAATTATTTTATTTGAATACACATTGTTCCCAGAAGGAATGGTGATTGTATGGCCAGTTAAAACATTATTTGTACCAGTTAAATCTTTAGGACTTGTCCAAGTAGCCGATAAATTAAAATTACCTGACCCAGTACTATTGGTAGTTGTTTGCGCTTGCACTAACAAGACGCTTATAAAAAATGATATGAAAAATATAAACTTCATTATTATTTCTTATCCTTTTTTTTATTCAATTGAATTTTTAAACTGTCAATTTGTATTTGCTGCTCTTTAATGGCTTCCACTAATAAAGCCACCAATTTGTCATATTTAACAGAACGGTATTCCTCTTTGGTATTGTCTTTAGTTACAATTTCAGGAACCACATTTTCGATTTCCTGAGCAATAAAACCTAATTCATCCTTTGAACCAAAGTTTTTATCAGGAAAAGCCTCTTTATTCCAATTAAAATAAACACCCCTTAATGCTTTCACTTTATCTAGCGCATTATATACAGGACGAATGTTTGTCTTATAACGTAAATCCGAGGAGCCTGCAATTGAATTTGCGATAATATCACCGTTTACTTGTAAGCGAACCGAAGGTGTTAAACTACCCATACCAATATTCCCATTTTCCATGATAGTAATACCATTTGTTTCAGCAATGGAATTAAAAATACGCAAGCGGGCATCAGAAGAAGTGGTTCCGTATTGATCTATAATCCAATCTGCGGTACTTCCGTTTAACGATTTTCTAATATTGATTTGTCCACCTTCATTAGAAGCAGCGGCAGGATTTATTGAAATTTCTCCAGCTATTGTTCCTAATGAATTACCTACCGTTAGGGTGCTATTGGGCGCAGAATTGCCAATTCCAACATTTCCTCCAATTGGATTAATTGCAAGATTATATAAAGTTGCATAATTGCCTCTATCTCTCGCTTGTAACCAAGAAAACGTGTTTGTACTACTTAGTCCAAAATCCAACACATGGGTATTTGCTCCTGTAGCTCCTAATCGTAAATTTCCATTTGCAGATGAGTTTGAAGTAGCCGGATCTGCTTTTGCGGAAAATATGTCTAGCTTGTTAACAGGCGTAGTTGTACCAATACCTGTTTGTGCTTTAACAAACGAGACAACAAATAAAACCGATACTATGAAAAATATTTTTTTCATTATTTTACAAGTTTATGTTCTTGAGCAAGTTTAAATAATTCAATATTGTTACTTACGCCTGTTTTAGCTAAAATACTTTTCTTGAATGTTGAAATAGTATTAGACTTTAATTCTAACTGAGCACTAATATCTTTTACTTGCGCACCTTTTAATATCAAGTCTAACACTTCACGTTCTCGTTTAGAAAGAACTTTAAAAGGATTAGCTATTATTATATTTTCCATTTATAAGTAGTTAAAAGTTGTAATTAATTTTGATTAGAATAGTGCTCTGAAGACAACCCAGTTACTTCCGTCAGAGACCAATTTAACCCAGTTATTAGAAGCCTCAGAACCAATGGTGAATGATGATACATTTGGATTTGCAACATCAACATAGATTGTTTCTGAACCACTTCTGGATACAGTGACTACCAATGAGGTTCTATTTTTAATTATTATTTCCTTACCCGCATTTCCAGTCGCAGCAGGTAATGTTAATGTACCATTAGCCGACCCATCATAAAAGACATATTTGTCGGAAATTAGGATGTTCGCTGAAGCTGTTGGCCTTGCAACGGAACTTGTACCGTAGGTCCAACTAGCTACACCATTTGCATCAGAAGTTAAAACTTTACCTAAACCTGGTGATCCTCCATCAATTTCTATTTGACTTGAAACACGCACTAGACCTGCCGTTCCACTACCATTAGCAGCCCCCGGGGTTAAGATAATATTACCCCCATTCGTGTTACCCGTTGTGAAACCATCTTGTGCTTCTAAAGTAAAGTCTCTTCCATTACCCGAAGCGGCTGTTGCAGGAAAGTTTGACAAACTAGTTGACCCATAAATAATCGCTCTTGTAGTAGCAGATGTACCAATGGTAGTTGTGTGAGATCCCAAGCCGACAGATGGTCCGGCTCCACCGGCAATTACTATTTGATTTGTCTCACCGTCCGCCGCCGGTCTTGTTTGGGTTCCAATCATAATGCTGTTATTACCTGTTGTATTTCCCGAAGAATAATCTGTTCCGATATACATACCAGCTGAACCACCAATATTTATGTTATTTCCACCTGTGGTTAATCTTGCGCCACTACTACCACCAATTCCAATGTTACCACTCGCTGTGGTAACTGCGCCTAATGCTCCATAACCAATAGCATTATTTGAACTACCTGTCGTTGTATATCTCATAGCTTGCGAACCGATTGCGATATTACCCGTTCCTGATGTCAACGTAGTTGCAGCAATATTTCCGACTGCTACGTTATTGGTTCCGTCGGTGTTTGATTTTAATGCTTGATAACCTACAGCCACATTATTGGTACCTGAACTCGTTAAAGCTGCTCCTGCTTCAAACCCAAAAAGTGTTGTATTGTTAGCAGCACCTTTACCAACAGTCAAATCATTTACTTTTAAGTCTGAATTAAATGTTTTAGCTCCTGCAAAAATTTGTGTTCCTGTTGTTACTATTCCACCGAAATTGGCGCTAGCAGGTTCTAAATTGAATGTAGAACCTGAAATACTTGCCCCATTCGCATTTGCCGAACTTCCAATGGCTGCCAACGCGGTGATTCCCGAAGGAGATGCCCAAGAAGGAACACCTGATGCCAATGTTAATACTTGACCATTGGTACCTTTAGCTAAAACTGTTCCAGTTCCATTTGCGCCTCCATAAATGATATCACCCGCAGTTGTCATTGGAGATAGCGCATCAAATGCAGCTGCTTTTGTCGTCGCGCCAGTTCCACCTTTAGCAATTGCAACTGCTGTACCACTCCATACACCTGAGGTAATGGTTCCAACTGTTGCTAAATTAGTGAGCGATGTTAACGTCGTATTTGATGTAGCAGTTATATTTCCAGCTGTAGTTGCAGTAGTTGCATTACCTAAAAAGTTTGGAGCTGTTATATCATTATTAAAAGTTTTTGCTCCTGCAAAAGTTTGTGTTCCTGTAGAAATTAATCCAGGATTATTAGGATCGGCTGCTGCTAATGTTAATGTTGTTCCACTAATTGTTCCTCCATTTGCAGCCGCGGTTGTTGAATACGCTAAAGTAGAAACGCCAGCCGTAATTCCCACTGTACTAGCAGCAGTTAATCGACCTTTACTGTCTACTGTGAATGTAGGGATGGCAGTAGATGATCCATAAGTTCCTGCTGTAACTGTTGTGTTCGTTAAAGTAGCAGATCCCGTAACATTAGAAGTTCCGTCAAATGCCCCACTTGTGTAGGTCACATCACCAGTTGTAGAGATGGTTCGTCCAGTTGCTAGAGCTGTTGCTGTGCTAGCATTACCGGTTAAAGTACCAGAAAAAGCAGTAGCAGTTACTGTTCCATTAACATCAAGAGCACTAGCTGGTGAAGAATTACGGATACCAACAAAGCCATTTGATTGTTTTAAATATAATTGATTCAAATGACCATTAGGATATGTACCCAAAACAAAATCAGCAGGTGTACCACTAGTCGCATCTGTATAAATTCTTGAAACTTCTAGACTACCAGAAGGCGAGTATCCATCAAATTTAAGCGCACTATTTACTCCATTCATTCTAAATGAAGAATTTCCAACCACATCTAGTTTTGTATTAAACCCACTTCCTGGTGAGCTAGTTCCAATCCCAAAGCTACCATTAGTATTATTCCACATCAAATTTGAGTTAGATCCTAAAGCGCTAGTACCATTGCCAAATAGAATTTGACCTTCTGTTATACTTGTCCTCCCAGTACCTCCATTTGCAACTGCAATAGTTGTTCCGCTCCATGTACCAGAAGTAATAGTACCTACTGTATTTAAATTTGCCAACGATGTTAATGTAGAATTTGAAGTTGCAGTTATATTACCTGCAGTTGTAGCTGTAGTTGCATTACCTAAAAAGTTTGGAGCTGTTATATCATTATTAAAAGTTTTTGCTCCTGCAATTGTTTGCGTTCCTGTAGAAATTAATCCAGGGTTGTTTGCATCAGCTGCTGCTAATGTTAAAGTTGTTCCACTAATTGTTCCTCCATTTGCAGCCGCGGTTGTTGAATACGCCAGCGTTGAAACACCACTAACGGCAGGCGCAGAAGAAACCCAATTTGTTCCATCAGAAGTTAATATATTTCCTGATGCACCGGGGCTTGTTAAACCCGTTCCACCTTTTGCAGCACTGATAGTTGTTCCGCTCCAAGTACCTCCAAGTACATTACCCGTTAAATTAATATCTCCTCTAAAGTAATTCGCCGTATTTGAGTAGTTACCAATAGTAACTGTGTTAGAGCCATTACCTACTACATTATAACCGATGGCAATTTCATTTGTTGAGGTATTTGTTCCTGCCCTAACATTACTTCCAATTAAAACACCTTGCGACATGTTGGTTAAAGTCGTTCCAGTCCCAGCCCCCGCATAAAAGCCAGACTGATATCCTAAAACTGTATTGTCATTACCAGTTCTAATATTATTTAACGAATTACTACCCACGCCAACGTTAAAAGCTGCAGTAGTTGCATTTCTTAAAACAAAAGTTCCTATCGCCGTATTATTATTCCCATTAGTCTGTGAAGCAGCTCCTAATAGTGCAGATGCGCCTAATGCCGTATTATTTGCACCAGTACTAAATCTCATGGTTTGATCACCAACAGCCGTATTATAATTTTGAGAAGAAGTTTGATTTAATGCCGTATAACCAATAGCAACATTGGCCGTACCAGTAGTTAGGTTTTCTAAGGCGGCTGTACCAAATGCGGTAGCATAACCATCTGTAGATTTACTCAAGGCCTTATATCCAAATGCCGTTGACCCATTTCCTGTACTATTTAGCGCTAATGCTCCTGTGCCAATAGCAGTGTTAGATAATCCATTTCCTGAACCCTTTCCAATATTTACTCCATTTACTGTTATATCCTTCCCAAAAGTAACCGTATTCGTAAAAGTCTTCGCTCCTGCAAATGTTTGCGCCCCAGTTGTTACAACACCACCATTAGTAACATCTGCTGGTGTTAAAATCAACTCAGTAGTTCCGCTAATTGTTGCACCATTGGCATTTGAAGTCCCTGAAATAGCTCCAATTGTGCTTAAACCAGCACTAGCAGCTGTAATTGAATTCTTAACGTATTCTGTAGTAGCAACTTTTGTAGAATTATCACTCGTAGCCGGTGTAGGTGCCGTTGGTGTTCCAGTAAATGTTGGAGAATTTAGTGGAGCTTTTAATAAAATATCAGCAGTATTAGAAGTTATACTTGCTGTGTTTGCATTTACATTTGTAGGTAAAGTAGCAATGGTACTTGAACTCACACCTCCTACACTATTTACAGTTGTTGCAAAACTTCCGTTACCAGATCCAGTTACATCACCTGTTAAAGTGGTAGTTGCTGTTGCAGACATTACATCGGTACCAATTACAAGTCCTAAATTGGTTCTTGCACCTGCTGCAGTTGTTGCGCCTGTTCCTCCTTTAGCAATCGCAATTGCACCATTAATTTTTGCAGAAGTAATACTATTATCAGCAACACCTGCATTGGCACTTTGCTGATCTACATAATCTTTTATTGATTTTACAGTAGGAAATTTAGTTGTTGAAGCTGCATCAGCTGCAACGTCATTACTTTTGTTACTTGCAAGCTCTACACCTGCAATGTCAGCGGCAGTTAAAACCACATTGGGGCCTGCATTTCCATTAACAGATGTAACTGATGATGGTGTCGCTAATTCTACCCAATTGGATAATGTAGAAGCAGGAGTAACACTTAAAACGTAGTTTTTATTATTGTCTGTCCTAATAGCAATACTACCAACCTGTTGGTTAGCTAGTGCAAGCATTGCAGCTTGGTTAGCCACTACAGATGCACTCTGAAATGAAATAGCAGGTATTTGTGTAGAAGGAATTTTTCCATCATTGCCAAGTGTTGCTACTCCATTATTAGCACCTTTATCGGTGGCAGCAATAAAATCTGATGTACTATTATTTGCAGCAGAACCAAATGTACGTTGCGCTAAAACATCTGTACCAATTACAAGACCCAAATTAGTTCTTGCACCAGCAGCAGTTGTTGCACCAGTACCTCCATTTGCAACTGCAATTGTTGTTCCACTCCAAGTTCCTGAAGTAATAGTTCCAACAGCATTTAAATTTGATAATGATGTTAATGTAGTATTAGATGTTGCAGTTATATTACCTGCAGTTGTTGCTGTGGTTGCATTACCTGCTAAAGGGCCAGAAAAACCTGTTGCACTAATTGTACCACTTGTAACTACACTTGTTACATTAGAATTTCCAAGTTGAATTCTATTGCTAGCATTTACAATAGCTCCATTACCTAATGCTGTTGCATTTGTAACACCTGCTGTTATATTTGTTGATGCACCTATTAGCGTATTATTATTTTCTGTAGTAAAAGTTGACCCAGCTGCATTTCCTAAAACAATATTATTTGAACCGGTTGTAGTAAATCGCATCACATCTTTACCTAAAATTATATTTCCAGATGCACCATTTGTACTCCAATCTAATGAGCTATTACCTATAACAATATTATTATTTGAGTTTTGACTTAGATACATTGTATTTGTACCAATTGCAATATTGTTACTTCCTTTATTTTTTTGTAAAGCTTGATAGCCAATAGCTGTATTTGAAGATCCTGTCAAATTATCTATTAAAGCAGCAAAACCAAGGGAAGTATTTGAAGATCCTGAAGTTCCACTCATTTGTCCTTGAAATCCTATCGCTGTATTACCAGCGCCAGTTGTATTATTTCCTAAAGCTGTATATCCAACTGTTGTATTTTGTATATTATCGCTTGCCCCTTTTCCTATTCTAACACCATTAAAATACGCATCGAGAGAAAAAGTTTTTGTGCCAGCAATCGTTTGAGCATTAGTCAAATCCACAAAATTCTTTGTTGATGAACCTGTACCTCCACTTGCTATAGGAACTATTCCTGATAGCGTGGTTGCATCTGCAGGGATAGTTATGTTTGCACTACCATCAAATGCAACTCCATTAATGTTTTTTGTTGCAGCTAATTTTGTAGCGGTTGATGCATTTCCTATAAAATTTGGCGCTGTTATAGCATTATTAAAGGTTTTTGCACCAGCAAAGGTTTGAGCACCAGTAGTCACTACACCGCCATTTGACGCATCAGCAGGAGTTAAAATTAATTCTGTAGTTCCACTAATTGTTGCACCTTTTGCATTAGATGAAGCAGATATTGAACCTATAGTACTTATTCCTGCATTTGATGCAGCAATTGAATTCTTTACATATTCAGTTGTTGCAACTTTGGTTGAATTGTCACTTATCGCCGGCGTAGGAGCTGTTGGTGTTCCCGTAAATGTTGGAGAATTTATAGGAGCCTTTAATAAAATATCAGATGTGTTTGAATTTATGCTAGCTGTATTTGAAGTAATTCTTGTATCTAACGCAGTTATGCTTGCAGTATTTGCATTTATACTTGTTGGTAATGTTGCAATGGTACTTGAACTTACCCCACCTACACTATTTACAGTAGTTGCAAAACTTCCATTTCCAGAACCAGTAACATCGCCAGTTAAAGTCGTAGTAGCTGTTGCAGACATTACATCTGTACCAATTACAAGACCTAAATTAGTTCTTGCACCAGCAGCAGTTGTTGCACCAGTGCCTCCATTTGCAACTGCAACTGCACCCGTAATTTTACTTGCAGCAACATCAGCAATTTTAGCATTTGTAACTGCACCATTTGCAATTCGTGGTTGCGCAGCCGTACCGGTTAAATCGCCAGCCAATTGTACAATACCTTTTGTATTAGCATCAGCATCTATTGGGTTACTTCCAGTTGCAATTGTAATATTAGACGTTCCATCAAACGCAACACCATTAATAGTTCTTGGGGTTGCAAGTTTTGTAGCATTAGCTGCAAGTGATGCAGTTGCTGCATTACCTGCAATGTCTCCAGTTACTTTAGCACCAGCAACAGAAACTATTTTAGCATCCGTAACGGCACCATTTGCAAGTTTTGCTGTGGTAACAGATCCATCTGCTAATACAAAATTGGTAAATTGTAAATCTACATAGCTTTTTACGGCTCTTACGCTTGGATATTTTACATCCGATGTAGCATCAGTGGTTACACTCGTAGATTTATTTGCAAGAATTTCTTTTTGATTTAATGATGCATAAATACTTGTGGTATCAAATTTTACTGCTCTTAGTTGTGTTGGTGTAACATATATGGTAGAACTATCCGCAAGGTTAACCTTTAATGCTAAGTCTGTTATTTTAGCATATGGCAACAACATAGCTGCGGTATCTGTAGTTTTTACTTGATCCTTAACCGAAGCAGTTCCAGCCGAATAAAATGCGTAAGGAACTGTTCCAAAGGCAGAAGCCCCTAAATCAATCAATTCTTTGGTATAATCCCAGTTGGTAACTGGCGACAAAGGCTTTATCGCAATTTTTAAACCCAAAAAGTAGGGTCCATTTGCCCAGTCCACTTTATCTAAACCACTAAGGGTTCCTCCAATACGGGTTCCACTCCCAATACTTATACTAAATACCCCAAGCCCATCGGTGGTTGTTTGGAATAGTTCTGTTAGCACTTTGGTACCATTGGCCGCATTTTGAATTATGCTAGCCTCCACATAAACGGTTCGGTCTTTTGCTGGGTTAGAGTAATTATCCCTGGCAACTGCCTGAAAAAAGATACCACTATTGGTTGGAGCAATTTGAGCTTCTACACTAGAAAAGCCAAAAGCACTCATTAACATAACAAAGACAAAAAGTAATTTTTGCATACCTAATTTTGTATTTAAGGCGCGCAAATTAGATTTATGTCTAATAATAGACGAATGTCTAAGGGTAAAACATGTCCTATTTTAGAAAATAGGACTAAAAAGACATTTCATATAACACAAATAATATATATACTAGCTCATATTAAATAAAATTGGAAACCCAAAAGCAACAAAAGCCGTCCAAATAAAATAAACCGGTAAGAACAGTGCAATGCTTTGTTCCACTTCATCCACCCCTACTTTGCCTCTAACAATTAAAAACAGTTTATGGCTTACGAGCATCAGGTTAAACAAAATGAGCAAATCGGCACCAAGTACAGAGAGTCTATTGGGCGAAAATCCATAGCTACTAATACGGTATGAAATAGAAGAAAGCGCAATAATGTTTACCACAATGGTTAAAACGGATAATCCGAGTAGCAACCACTGGTTCATTTTTTGATCCGAAGACTTGGTGATTTCTGTTAAGGAAAATAAGATTAGTGCCATAACGGCTACCAAAAGCACATTAAATAGCATCAAAAAGTCTCTGTTTGAGTTGGGGTAATTGCCGGTTGCAATAACGGTAGCAATAAATAAAAATAGGGTAACAAAAACAATGGGTGTAAAAATTCTGGCTATCACTGGCGATATTTTACTTACCAACTGGTTGTTGTTTTGAACCAAAAATGCAGCAACTACAGGTACCGATGATAATCCAATGGGTACCAAATAATCTTGAAAATAGTTTTCAATTCTTACGCCTATCAACGAAAATAAACCAATGGTAATTGCGCAAAATAATCCTCCGGCTATAAGCATCAGCCCCGACATCACCATAAAATCGCCATTAAACCTTAAAAATGAAATTCTACTATTACTTTTTGCAAAACCTCCATTCATAAAAACATATCCAAACACAACCCATAATAAAAGTGGCATATGAATGGCCGCCTGAACAATAGAATCGCTCTTGGGTAAATTGGGTAGTAAATTCATGTATACCACAGAGGCTATCGTAATTACAACCGGAACAATTATACTAGATAAAACCTGCTTTTGCTTAAAAATAAAATAAGCCATTAATGCACCAAATAATATAAATCCAATATTGCGGGAATAAAAAACATCCTCTTCAATTTTAATAAAATTAGGTACAAGTGCAACGATTGATGCTACAGCTGCAACACAAATAACCATCCACAATTCATTTTTATTACCCCAGTTTACACCTGGCTGCACATAATGCAAGCGCTCATGCCAAACCCTTGCTACAGGCTCGTCTTTAATACTTTCATATGCTGCATCAAAATCCAATTTAAACTGAGCTACATCTTGACGGTACATGGTTTCAAGTGTAGCAGGATTACCAATGTTTTCTATAATTGAATTTGACATGCTTATATTTTTGTTTGTAATAATTTTTCTAAAGCCTTTACATGTTCAGTAAAAGCTGTTTTTCCAGATTCGGTAGCGGCATAGGACGTATTTGGTTTTTTACCTATAAATTGTTTGGTCACTTTTAAATAACCAAGCTTTTCAAGTCCACTAATATGACTCGCCATATTTCCATCGGTAATATCAAGCAGGTCTTTTAGCATGGTAAAATCTACTTGGTCATTCACCATCAGTATAGACATAATACCAAGCCGAATCCTACTCTCAAAAGCCTTATTTAATGTGTCTATAAAATATTTCACTGCTCGTATTTATAATAAATAATAAAGCCATACACAATATGTAAAATCCCAAACCCAATCATCCAAAACCACAAACCAGCATCTACAAAAAATGTAGCAGCAATACCAAGTAGTAATTCAAGAACCGCCAAATACCAAATAGTGTCAATCGAAAACTTACTAGCATTTAATAAAGCCATGCCATAAAATACCAACATAAAAGAGGGTATAAATTGAAATAATTGTTGGTAGGCAAATAGCAAACACATAATACCACCCACTATCAAGGGAATAAAAAAGTTGAGCACAAAACGCCTTGCCGTACTATCCCAAACCTTTTCATTTCTCTTTTTTGCCTTTTTTACCGAAAAGTAAACCCCGGCTATTAAAGAAACCACCAAGGTTATTGTAAAAACAGCCGCTAAATCAGTTACGTCAGTGATATTAAAATAGGTAATGCTGGCAAATACAAGGGTTGCCAAAAAACCTACTACTACCCCAGCAATGCCACTTATAGATGAAAACTTGCTAGACCGCTCCATCAGTTGCTTGATCCCCTGAAGTGCCTGTAATTGTTCCTGTTCTTGATTCATAATTATAAATTAAAAGTACTTTGAATTACAAAGTTAATAGAGATATTAATATTGAACAAATAAATATTGAAGATTCAAAGCCAATAAGTTAGATAAAATTAAACAAGTGCCTCAAACAATATCTCTACCGGGTGTAAAGCCTTTTCACCCGTTCCATCCTTAATTTGATGCCTGCAACTGGTACCCGGAGCAGAAACAGTGCAACCGCCAGCGCTAGATCTTACCTTAGGAAACAACACTAGCTCCCCTATTTGCATAGAAACATCGTAATGCTCTTTTTCGTACCCAAAAGACCCTGCCATACCACAACATCCCGACGGGATGGTTTCTACATTATAATTACTAGGAAAAGACAAGACAGTAACAGAATCAGCAATAGAGCCAATGGCTTTTTGCTGACAATGACCATGCAGTAAAAGAGATTTAGTATTTGTGGTAAACCTATCTTTTGTAATATTTCCTGAGGCCATTTCTTTGGCTAAAAATTCGTCGATATAAAAACTGTTAACTGATAAATGATGCGCTGCTAATAAATTTTGATCCGTTGCTAAATCGGGATATTCATCTCTAAAAGTTAAAATAGCAGATGGCTCTATTCCAATTAATGGACGCTCAGTAGTTACCAACCCACTTAACAATTCAATATTTTTATTGGCAATCATTTTTGCCTTTCTAACAAGCCCTTTTGAAAGCCATGTACGTCCACTCTCTTCATGAACCGGTATCTCAACAGCATAACCCAAGGCAGTTAATAATTGAACCGCTTTAATACCAATATGTGCATCGTTATAATTGGTAAACTCGTCACAAAATAAATACACCGTTTTTATAGGTGATTTTGGCGCCACATAATTTTTTTGATACCAGTGCTGTAATGTTTGTACGGATAAAGCTGGCATCGATCTTTTAATAGCAAAACCAGATACCGCTTTAATAATAGAACCCGTTACAATATTTGAAACTGCAAAATTATAGAGCCTTGGCATGAGTGAACCAAACTTAGCGGCAGCCGTAAAATTGGCAATTAGTTTTGATCTAAATGGAACACCATTGGCGTCGTAATAATGTTGTAAAAACTCGGCTTTTAATTTAGCCATATCCACATTTGATGGACACTCCGTTTTACAAGCTTTGCAACTTAAGCAAAGGCTCATAACGTCATAAATTTCTTTATGGTTGTATCTATTTTGCTCGGTAGAATGTGTTAAAAATTCACGTAAAATATTTGCCCTTGCCCTCGTGGTATCTTTTTCGTTTCGGGTAGCCATATAAGATGGACACATAGTACCCCCCGACAAGTGCGTTTTACGGCAATCACCTGATCCGTTGCACTGCTCGGCGTGTTGTAAAATATCTTGTTTATGAAATCTAAAAATAGTTTCAAAAGCGGGTGTGCTTTGTCCGGGCTCATAACGCAGCATACTATTCATAGATGGCGTATCCACTATTTTATTAGGGTTAAAAATCCCTTTTGGATCCCAAGTATATTTTAACTCACGTAATAATTTGTAATTTTTTTCTCCTACCATTTGCTTGATAAACTCACCACGCAAACGGCCATCGCCATGCTCACCACTTAACGATCCATCGTATTTTTTAACCAGCGTTGCCACTTCTTCGGCAATGGTTCTAAATAAAGCGTTGCCTTCTTTGGTTTTTAAATTAATAATAGGTCTTAAATGAATTTCACCAGAACCAGCGTGGGCGTAGTGTACAGAGTACAGTCCGTGCTTTTTTAATATTTCATTAAAATCTCTAATATAATTGGGTAAATCATATACGTCTACAGCAGTATCTTCAATAACGGGTACTGCTTTTTCGTCGCCAGGTAAATTACTTAAAAGCCCCAGCCCTGCTTTACGAAGCGTCCATATTTTTTTGGTATCGGCGCCAAATAAAACAGGAAAATGATAACCAAGTCCTGCAGCGCGCATATCGTCTTCTACGGCATTTGTAAGTGCTATAATTTCTTCTCTGGTTTCTCTAACAAATTCAATCACCAAAATAGCACCCGGATCTCCTTCAACAAAAAAACGGTTTTTACTTTGCTCTTTATTTTCTTTGGTGCATTCTAAAATGTAATGATCAATTAATTCGCTAGCACTAGGGTTGTATTTTAGTCCAATTAAATTAGCGTGTAACGATTCATCGATGGTATTAAAATGCACACACAAGAGTCCTGTTTCTTTGGCAGGCGCGGGAACAATATTTAATTTTATTTCGGTAATAAAAGCAAGTGTACCTTCTGAGCCTGCAATTAAATTACAAAAATTAAATGCTGGTCCACCCGCAGTAAAAGGGCTTGCGTCAACAAGTATATCAATGGCATAGCCCGTATTACGGCGTACAATTGATTTTTTAGGAAATTCTTTTTTAATTTCTTGTTGGTTGTCATAGCTGCTAAGCATGGATCTCACCGACTTGTAAATTTTTCCTTCTAAACTATCCAACTCACATTTAGCATGAAAATCATCATTGGTAAGTGCATTAAAAACAACCTCGGTACCATCACTTAAAAAAACAGTCACTTCCAATAAATGTTCACGCGTACTTTTATAAATAACCGAATTGGATCCACATGAATTATTGCCCACCATACCACCTATCATGGCTCTATTTGCGGTAGATGTTTCGGGGCCAAAAAATAAACCGTGGGGCTTTAAAAATAAATTGAGTTCATCTCTAATCACACCTGGCTCTACCCTTATCCATCCTTCCTCTTTATTAAGCTCTAAAATTTTTGTAAAATGTTTAGAAACATCCACTACAATACCATTTCCTACCACCTGACCTGCAAGCGATGTACCTGCTGTTCGTGGTATTAAAGAAGTATTATTTGTAGCGGCAAAAGAAATTAAAGTAGCAATGTCATCCTTTGATTTTGGAATCGCAACAGCAAGTGGTAATTCGCGGTAACTTGAAGCGTCGGTAGCATAGAGGGTGCGCATGGTTTTGTCAAAAAACAAATCTCCGTGCAGTTGCCCTGCTAATTGTTGTAACGCTTTATCCATTGCTGCTTATTCTGGGTCAAATTTACTTAAAATAAAGAGATAGTAGGTTGTAATTGCTAGGTTATTAAAATCATATAATTTAGTGTTCATGAAAACAATGATTAAAAACATATGCTTGTTATTTTTTGTGTTTATTTCGTTTGTTGCAAATGCACAAAACAATAACAAATACGAGGTAATAAAAAATGTACCCTACTATCCTCAATCTATAAGAGATACCAATAGTTATATCAAAGAACAATGCCTACTCGATATTTACAAACCCATTGGCAAAACCAATACCCCTGTTATTGTTTGGTTTCATGGTGGAGGACTCACTTTTGGTACCAAAGACATTCCAAAAGAATTACTGGATTACGGCTATTTAATTGTTTCGGTAGAATACCGTTTAAGCCCAAAAGTAAAAGCACCTGCATACATCGAAGACGCTGCTGCAGGAACTGCATGGGTGTTTAATAATATTGAAAAATATAGCGGAAATGTCAAACAAATATTTTTATCAGGACATTCGGCGGGAGGTTATTTAGATCTCATGATTGGTCTTGAAAACAAATGGTTGGCTAAATATAATATTAACACAAGTTCACTTGCAGGCCTTATCCCACTAAGCCCGCAGGTTATTTCACATTATACCATTAGAGATGAAAATAACATTTCAAAATACCAACCATTAATTGATACTTACGCTCCACTATTCCACATAAAAAAAGAAACACCACCTATTGTACTTATTACGGGAGATAGAGAAAGAGAGTTATTGGGCAGGTATGAAGAAAACGCCTACTTTTTTAGAATGATGAAAGTGATTGAAAACCCACGCGTCAAGCTTTTTGAACTGCAAGGTTTTGATCATGGCGAAATGGTTAAACCCGGAATTCCATTACTAATGCGCGAGATTAGAATTTTAATTAAGTAAAACTAAATAAGGTTTTATTCACATATTACTCTATATTATCCCCAAATACCTATATTTTAACAAATTTCGGTGTATTTATTCTCAGATTCGCTGAATATTTTGGCTGAAATCTCAAAAAAGCTTAACATTATATTGAATTTGCTTGCCCAAATTCATTTATTTAATTCATTATTAAACAGACCAAACAAAATCTTATGAAAAGTTTGCTTTTAATTTTTTGTTCTGTGCTGTGCATGATGTCCGCGTCATTTGCACAAACACGACAAGTTTCTGGTACCGTAACTGGGCCGGACAACAAAGCAGTTGCTTCAGCTACCGTTAAAATCAAGGGTAGTT